>NZ_JBIMBV010000005.1:0-218333 GCF_048551735.1 Acinetobacter legionensis | reverse complement strand
AGCGTTAGATTGGCTTACACCATTAGAGAAATTTGCTCAGCTTGTTGATTATCATAAGACTTTTCAAACTGTCGCACCTCATGTTTGAATTCGCCCTTTTAACTTTTGCAATATTTGAAGCTGAACTGCTTTTACAAGGTAAACCTGTTAAATTAAAAAATCGCACACTGTCGATATGGAAAAAAACCAAAGATAGTGTTGTTCTTTTTGCTTATCAACCGACGCCTATAAAATAAATCAAAGGGGGAAAAATCCCCTCTTGATTCTAAAATCTTTAAAAATTCATCGTATAAGTGGTAAAGAATCTATTCTCAATGTAATCACCTTTAAGATCATTTTTATAATTTAAGTTTAGCCACTGAAAACCAAGTCCTTTAAATCGTCCTTCATTCATACGATAATTCATAATGATATCAAATTCACTTTCATCAAATCCTTTTTGACCATTGATCATATAGTTTTGGCCTTCTACATAACGGAGTAAAAGATTTAAACCTGGTAATGCCCAACTTGCATCATGATTAAAGGTAACATGATATGAAAGTTCATTTGCCTTATTGAATGTACCTTGTGTCCAGTTAATATAACTGAGGACAGGAACGGCACCATCTAACATTGGAAAATTACTATCTCCTTCAATTTTTTGGATGCCCAAACCAATAGTATTTGGCCCGTAACTAATCTCGTGAAGTAGCCCAATATATTGGTTATCAATATCACCAAGAAGTTCAACACCTGTTTCTTCTGTATAATAATATCTAAATTTAGTATTGAATCTAAATTGTTCAATACTATTTTTATAGTTCAGTCCTATAGAGTATTGATTATATAAATCTTCTAATTCACTCACAAAAATCTGAGTCTGTAATTTATTATCGAAAGCTTTGTGCTTTAAATCAATATAAGCCAATCCATCAGATTCTTTTTTGTTGACAGAAATTTTTCTAAAATCTTCTTCATTTCGTGGTGAATATTTATCTAAATAGCCAATATCCACATTTAACTGTTCATTCAATTGACCAGAATATAATAGACCTTGATAAATAGTGATCAGTTGCCGACTATAATCTGTAGTCGCCAGTGGCGTATCTACCCATTGTTCTCCCCAAGTGACTTTGTGATTTTTATGCTGTACACCCATTGACCCAGCTACTTTATTATAGCTTGAAGCCTGTTTTTGTGTATTTACATCAAAAGGTAAAATCATGTCATTTAAATGCTTATCATCACTTAAACGTTTCGCATATTGTACCGATCCAGTAAAAAGCAACTTTGTGTCATCTGATAATGCATATTGAGTATTACCACGTGCAATAACACTTTGACTCCAGCTTCCTACTGAGGGTTTGGCTGAGTCATCAAAATTCCGATCGGCATATAGGTTTTTTAGTGTTACATCAACGTTGATCTCTTTTGCATAGGTGCAGTTCACCACTGCCACCATTGCTGTAAACAATGGCACTGCAATTATATTTTTATTCATATCTAATCCATTAAATTATTTAATATTTTTAATCGTCCTAAAACCGACATGGCTGATAGCCAAGTCAATTTCTTGCGGGTGCCGGGCAGAAGCTCGATAGCGCTGACAATAATTCGCTGCACAAAGAAATGATCCTCCTTTGATCGTGTAACGATTAAATGTTTGAGCTTGATCTGTATTGAGCTGTTGCATGCCCATGTGATCATCATGTGTGCCTTTGAATGGACTATTTGTGTATTCCCATACATTTCCAATCATGTCGAATAAACCAAATCCATTGGCCTTGAAGCACCCTACTGGGGCAACGTCAGTGAATCCATCTTTATTTTCATTTTGATATGGAAACTCTCCTTGCCAAACATTTGCATCAACATGTTCGCTATCGGCATGAGTATCATGTACTTTACTAAAACCTTTAGCTGCATATTCCCATTGCTCTTCAGTTGGTAAATCTCGACCTAACCAGTTTGCATAAGCTAACGCATCTTTCAGTGTAATCATTCGGACAGGTTCATTTGCCTGAGTTTTCCGTTCGACATTTTCTCCCCAAGGCTGCTTCCAGTTTGCTCCTTTGACTAAACTCCACCATGCCAATTCTGATACTGGCTGTGTCGGTTGATAAAATACAGCTGCTTCACCCTGCTTTTCCGCTTCAGTCACATAACCTGTTTCGTTTACAAAACTTTGAAACTGTGCATTAGTAACTTCTGTCGCATCGATCCAGAAGTCACTGACTGTACGCTCACTTTTATAAAGTGCTTGCTCTTCTGGGTAGCTTTTATTGTTCCCAATATTGAACGTTCCACCATGAATTTTGACCATACCTGCCTGAGGGTCTTTTCGCCAATCATGAGGAAGTCCCAAATTTTGTTTACATTGAGCTAAACTTCATAACTTCGGTGAAGTTTTTACGTGTTCCTGCTTTGGAGGAGCACCACAGGCTGCTAGAAAAATACACCCCAACAGCACTACACTATGAAAACTCTTCATGCCAACATCTCTTAGACAACCAGCAAAATGATATTTTCTAGTGAATACAAGATGAGCCCATCACCAGTAGAAGATCAATCAACATTGATAAGCTCGTACCTTGATTCAATAAAAAACTACTTTTGGTTTCTATATGGGTTATTGCTTAGATAATTTTTTTAAGAACTCAGGTTGAATACACTTATCGTAGAAGCAGTTCATTTGACCATATTTATAACGAACAGGAGCCTCCACCACACCAACACGCTGTGCGTAATCCGCCCAATCTTTTGCTAACTCTTGCAATTTTGTTGGATTTTGAGATGACAAATTCTTCAAGAATGATGGATCAATTTTTCGATTATAAAGTTCCCATTCACCAGTGCCATAAGGTGGTGCTTGATATTGAACAGCCCAATCGCCCTTATACAAAGCTCTGCGTGTATTAAATTCCCACCCTAATGCACGTTCTGGTAATGCTCTTCCCTTAAATGCAGATAAGAATGAACGACCTTCCATTTTTAATAATGGGTTACCTTTATAACTTTCAGGTCTTTGAGCACCTGTCAGCTCAAGTATTGTTGGGACAAAGTCGATCACATGAATCGTTTCAGGTTGAATCTGTCCAGATTTAATTTCGCTTGGATAGCGAATAATGGCTGGAACATGAATTCCACCATTTGACAAAATACTTTTGAAATAAGGCAGTGGCGTTGATGCAACCTGCGCCCATTGAGGCCCAAGTGTTACATAAGAACCTTTTTTACCCATATTTTCTGGGCTGTTATCAAATGTGGTATCTACCCATTCACGAATACCATTTTTGTCTTCAGTGGTGCCTAATGATTCTGGTGTGGCAGACTCTGCACCATTATCAGACATAAATAAAATCAAAGTATTATCAAGTTCACCACTACGTTTGAGATAATCAATCACACGACCAATATTGTGATCCATGTTATCAATCATCGCTGCATAAATTTGCATGGTCTTCACTTGATCTTTTTTCTGTACCTCGGTTAACTTATCCCAAGCTGGGAATGCATCTGCCAACGGGTTATTAACCTTGGTTCCTTTTGGCATAATGCCTAATTTGATCATACGCTCTAAGCGTGTTTGACGAATTTTTTCATAGCCATCTTTGTAGTATCCATCATATTTCTTTAAATATTGATCTGGTGCTTGTAAAGGCCAGTGTGGTGCAGTAAAAGCCAAATATCCAAAGAATGGTTGACCTTTTTTACGGTCATTTTCCATATAGGAAATCATTTTACTGGTAAAGAAGTCACTTGAATAAAATTCTTTTGGTAAAGTTGCCTCCTGACCATCTTCAAAATATCGTGCTTTATAATTTCCAGGGAACATTTGGCTAGCATCCATATGTGCAGCACCTCCTGGCATGAGTGTAAATGAGCGATCGAAGCCACGCGCTTTTGCATGGCTATCTTCCGTTGCACCCAAATGCCATTTACCTGTAACGAATGATACATATCCCTGCGTTTTTAAAATTTCAGCTAGGGTAATAACACGATTATTCAAACGACCTTCATAACCTGATTTACCTTTCTGTTCTGGTTGTAAATATTCTGCCATCGTACCAAAGCCAGCTTGGTGACTATCGTTACCTGTCAACAACATTGAACGTGTCACTGAGCAAGTAGGACCCGTATGAAAATTAGTTAAAATAGCACCTTCTTTAGCCAATTTTTTAATATTCGGGGTAGAAATCTCACCACCAAAAGGTTCTGTATCAGAAAACCCAAGATCGTCAGCCACAATCACCAAAACATTGGGCTTTTTAATGTCAGCTGCAAACGCCAAAGACGAAACAAGTATTGTCGGTATAAATAATGCGAGTATAAGTTTCTTCATAACCATCGAATTTTCCTTAATTTAGTTAAAATAAATGTCATCCTAAACATGTCTAAATTAATCTAGTTCCATCGCTTAAAAAATCATCTTTGATCAACTTCAGTGTTCACGAATTCAGAACAATTATTTAAAATAGAGATCTTGATTAATTTGTTCATTTTCAACTTTAATTAAACTTTGACCTTTGCATGGTCCATCGATACATAAACCTGTTTCTATATCAAAAAGTGCTGAATGGTGTGCGCACATAATCACTTGATTTTGGTAAATTGAAAATTTCCCTGAACGGTAATCAAGCTGTACTAAAAAATGAGGGCAAACATTTTCATAGCTGTAAAACTTCCCATCTTTGCGAATAATCACAATGCTTTTGTCTATTTTTAACGGATGATTGACTTTTAAGACCTGTTGGTCTGAAAAATCACCGACCTCACAAAGCTTGATTCGTATCGACATCATCATTCCCCTTGACTGAGAACAAAGTCATATTCGATTAAGTTATAGTTTTGATTGAAGGTAAATTGAGTCTGATCTCCCACGCTGGAACACTGTTGCTGAAAACCAACAATTAACCGATCTTTGACGCCAAATACGGCATCAGTATTCAAATATTCATCATCCTGAATAAATAAGTGAGTGACTAAAGGTTGATACCCTTCAGCTGTGATCATGAAATGAATATGTGCAGGCCGCCAAAAATGACGTTTGGAATAATTTAAAAGTTCACCTACTGTTCCATCAGAAGGAATCTGATAACTGACTGGTAAAATAGATTTAAATGCATATTCACCCTGCATCTGACTGATAAATGCACCACGTAAGTTGGAGATTGTTTGCAGAGGATCTTGCCCCGAATACATGCCATTTTCTGCTGTTTGCCATACTTCTATTTTGGCACCCACGATTACTTCACCCTGCTGATTTAAAATTTTCCCTTTAACTAACAGGGGAATTTCATCACCAATATTTTCCTCAATAATACTTTCTGCATAGTTGCGGATCGGCATATTGGCAATAAAAAATGGGCCAAAAACAGTACTCGGTGTTTGTGCTAGATTTTTGCTATGGTTAATTTCATCCACCAACATAGATACGCCAAGTACATCTGAAAGTAAAATATATTCTTGACGCTGGTCATGACAAAGTTGCCCTGTTCGCGTCAAGAAATCTATTGCCACTTCCCACTCTGATTGGGTTAATTCCACCTCATTGATATATTGATGAATCGCTTTAACTAATTTTTGGATTAACATTTTAGAACGTGGATTTTGAATCTGTTCAAAACTATTTATTGCACTCATCGTGACGTCATGCATATCAAAACTCCCTTTTTGATCAAGCAAATTATCTCGGCTCTAAACCGAGATAAGCCCTTTGGAGAAGTGTTTCCAATTCATCTCTTTCATAACTTCTCGGATTGTAATATGGGCTTTCACAGGTAATGCGAGCCACTTCGCTTGGACCGTCTTCTGGCAACCCAATATCTTTCAAAGCCAATGGAATACCCAGTTGTTGATTAAGTTTATAAATCAGTTGTCCAACTTGCTCATGACTTTGCCCACCGAGTGCCTGAGCAAGTTGATCCATGGCTTGGATATCTGCATTGCGGTTATAATGTGCTGAATATGCCAAAGTAATAGCATGTGCCTGTGCATGGGGTAGACTATAAGTTCCACCCAAGGTATGACAAAGTTTGTGATGAATTGCCATGCCAACTGAACCTAAACACATCCCTGCAAGCCAAGCACCATAAGTAGCTTGCTTACGCGCTTCGATATCTTGAGAGTTTTTCACAATTTTTGGCAAAGCCTGACTAAGTGACTTAATCGACTCAATTGCCATCATGCTAATAATCGGATTTTTATCCTGTGCATACAGTGCTTCAACCGCATGTGCCATTGCATTCATTCCTGAACTTGCGGAAATACCAGCAGGTAAAGTCAGGCTTAATTCAGGGTCATAAATCACGACTTTAGGAAGTACTTTGATATCTTTACCTGTTTTTTTGAGATTATTTTCAGTCAAACCATAGACTGTGGTCATCTCACTACCTGCATAAGTCGTTGGAATAGCGACAATTGGAATTCCAGTTTTTAATGCAATCGCCTTAGCAAGTCCAATCGTCGAACCACCGCCTAAAGCTAAACAACAGTCAATATTGTGTTTAGTTGCAAACTGAATCGCTTCATCAGCAACACCGGTCGGAACATGCATCACTGCATGTGGGTAAACACCCACAGCCAATTCACCCAACTGCTTTGCCATCATTGAGCCTGTTTCTTCTTGTTCTGGTGTTGTAATCACCAGAACTGAAGAAAAGCCATTATCCACTAAAATACTTTTGGTCTTTTGCGATTCTGCATTGCCAAAATAAACATTGATTGGGAGTGCTTTATAATGAAAATTTTGCATTTCATTCCCCTCGTTGAAAGTGCGGCGGTATTATGGCATCAACATTGACCCATACTGATTTAACTTCGGTATAGTCATGGATCGCCTCAAAGCCCATTTCACGCCCATAACCTGACTTGCCTACACCACCAAATGGGCTACCTGGATTGACACGTTTATAGCTATTGATCCAGCACATGCCAGCTTTGATTTTCTTAGCAAATAAATGTGCACGTTGTAGATTATTTGTCCATAAACCACTTCCCAAGCCGTATTCAGTCCCATTGGCGATTTGCAATGCTTCGGCATCATCCTTAAAACGAATAACAGTAACAAAAGGACCGAAAACTTCTTCTTGCGCAACACGATCATCTACTTTTGCTTCAACGATAGTCGGCATGACGAAATATCCATTTTTCAAACGAGCATCTTGCGGCGCAGTACCACCGAGCAAAATTTTCCCACCTTGCTCCACTGCAATTTTGGCGTATGCCAAAACTTTGTCACGATGTAATTCTGATGTTAAAGGCCCCATTTCTGTATTCGGATCTAAAGGATCACCTAAACGAATAGATTGTGCTAAAGCAACGAACTTCTCTAAAAATTGATCTGCAATTTCTTCATGTAATACCAAACGCGAACCCGCAATACATGCTTGTCCCTGATTATGGAAAATTGCCCAAGCCGCACCATTTACAGCGGCATCAAGATTGGCATCTTCAAAAACAATATTTGCCCCTTTACCACCCAGTTCAAGCTGTACACGTTTCAAGTTGCCTGAAGAGGCATTGACAATACCGCGCCCTGTTTGTGTTGATCCTGTAAAAGAGATTTTTCCAATATCAGGATGATCAGCTAAGCGTTGACCTGCGGTATGGCCATAACCTGGAACAATATTCACCACTCCATCAGGAAAGCCAGCTTTTTTAATCAATTCAGCGATTTTGAGGGTGGATAATGGTGTAACTTCTGAAGGCTTCATCACCACAACATTACCTGCTGCAAGTGCTGGACCAAGTTTCCAACTGGTAAACATCAGTGGGAAGTTCCATGGCACAATTTGACCAACCACGCCAATCGGCTCACGTGTGGTATAGTTTAAAAAACCTTGTTCAACGGGAATCACATTGCCTTCAATCTTGTCGGCAATACCACCAAAATAACGGAAACATGCTGCTGTACGCGGTACATCTAAACGGCGTGAATCCTTGATTGGATGCCCAGTATCCAAAGATTCAAGCTGAGCCAATTCTTCTGAATTTTCTTCAATCAAATCAGCCAATCTCAATAATAAACGACCGCGTTCTGCTGCTGGTGTTTCCGCCCATGCAGGAAAAGCTTTTTGTGCGGCTTGCACTGCAACATCCACATCTTCTGCTTCTGCTGCAGCAATTTTGGTAATTACTTCACCTGTTGCTGGATTGAGTACATCAATCGTTCCACCATTTTTGGCAGGAACAAATTCACCATTGATAAAAAGTTGTGTATTTACTTTCATCAGATCCAATACCTTTTGTTCAGGTACAACTGTCCCATCAACACGTAATTGCGTATTCATATTTAAAAACCTTTTGAATAGGGCTAAATCTACTTCACTGTTCAACTTAGCCCGAGAACATGTGCTTAGAATGACACTGGATAAGGTGGTAACTCACCAGATGCATATTTTTCTGGTAAATCAGGTGTTGCATTTTCCCAAACTAAAAGCATCGAACGTTTTGTTGAATAGCCTTGATGACGAATATTGGCAGGCATTGCACAGATATCACCTGCTTTCATGAGAATACGTGCAAAAGGTTTTCCATCATTTTTATCAGCAATATCCCATGTAATTTCATCAGAAATTTGCATAAACCATTCCACACGGTCATTGCCATGGAAAATCGGTAAAATATATTCTTCTGTGGTTGGACAGAATAAGCTCGCCTTACAAACTGAAGTCACTGACGGATTCCACGTCACATCTGAACGAGACATATATTTAAACAAATTAAATGCGCTGAGTTCACCTTCAAATCCAGGCTCACAATGCACTAAAGGCTCGTCTTGATCTACATCTGCAAACTGGCGATTGACTGGTAAATCATCACGTAATGGCGAATCTCCTGTCATACCTGGCATGCGCTTGGTTGCAATACGATAACGATCAATCGCTTCAATATTTTCACCATTTTTTCGACCGA
Organism: Acinetobacter legionensis; assembly: GCF_048551735.1. Lineage (NCBI taxonomy): Bacteria > Pseudomonadati > Pseudomonadota > Gammaproteobacteria > Moraxellales > Moraxellaceae > Acinetobacter > Acinetobacter legionensis. Next base: position 209,435 of record NZ_JBIMBV010000005.1, on the reverse strand, counting down.
ACGCGCTACCAGTTTCTTCCGGTGCTGCAAATGGATCAAAGCCTGCATTTACCCAATCATGTAAAATGGCTTTAAATGTTGCCATGATTTTTGGTGTTTCAAAATTTTCAACGTAGTCCACACCAGCAGCATTGAGTACACCATTAAATGTACCAGCATACATATCCACACTACCGTAGTGATTTTGAGTTCCAATCACATGATCGAAGTTAACCCAACCGTAGAAGAACCCCCACGCAACATCACGCATAACTGCTCTTAAAAATGCATCGACAGACATTAAGTGTGAGTGCTCACTCCCTTTTGCAGTCCATGTAATCTTGGCAAAATACTCATCACGGCTAAGCAGGAAATTGCCAAGTTTAAATGTGATATACCCTGTAGTTTCATTTTTCCCAATGATTTCAACTTGCTCACTTGCAAATGTATTTTGTGCAGAGTTCATCCCTAATCTCCTATTACTTCAAACAAATTTCTGACCATTTCTCGACAGAAAGTGGTCCTTTAATTGTGTGTAAAATCAGTGTTGCTGGCTTTTGACTATTAAAACGATAGGCTGTGCCGACAGGCAGAATGGCTTGATGGCCTTTTTTTAGCACCACATAACCCATGGGTTTACCTTTCGGTTGCTCACCTGCAGCCTGAGTCCCTTCGATTGAAGTATCTATTGCTTGTTCCAGTTTTAAAAATTCAACACGAACCTCACAATCCATTGAAATGACAAATTCATCATGTGCGCAACAGAACCACTCTGAAGTACCTTCTGCACGAATTGATTCGATCACATATTTTTGATTAATCCCTACAACCGTTTTTTCATAAGGCTCCGCTAGACTCGCAACTTCAAACACATTAGAAAATACATAATGTGATGGTTTGCCTTGAATCATTTCAATTGAACCTTTTTCGAAACTATCTATACTTCCGAATTTTGTTGTATATGTATTCATCCTATTTCCTCAATCGTCCTCATGACACAATTAAAAATTAAGTCATACCACAGTCGATAACAATGGACGTTTTATCGACAAGACTGTTCGGTCTAATCGAACAAAAAAGTCCAAAAAAGCAAATTATACTTTTTGTCAACTCGCAGGAATCGCGAGTTAAACACTTCGCGAATGACAAGGAATACAAAATGCAAAAACAATGGGACACGTCTTACGAATGGAAGATCGTACTTTTACTTACACTCGGATTTGGTTTAGTCGGATTAGATCGCTGGATCATTGCTCCTCTTCTTCCGTCCATCATGAAAGATCTTTCTTTAAACTATCAAGATGTCGGTTTAATTTTTGGTGCTCTAGGTGTTACTTGGGGTGTTTTCGCAATCTTTGCTGGTCGGCTTTCAGATAAAATTGGTCATCGTAAAATCCTCATTCTTTCTTTGGTTGTTTTCTCACTCGCATCTGGCTTTTCTGGTGCTGCCATGGGGCTAACTAGTTTGATTCTTATACGTGCGCTCATGGGTGTTTCAGAGGGTGCCTTTTGTCCGACCAGTTTTGCAGCAACTGCTGTAGCAGCAAAACCATCACGTAGAGGAATGTTACAAGGACTACAACAGAGTGGATTTGCTTTATTTGGTTTAGGATTAGGACCCATTATTGCGACGCAATTAATGCTTGTTCTTCCTTCATGGCGTGAAGTTTTTTGGGTCGTGGCTATTCCTGGTTTTATTCTTGCAGTATTTCTCTTTTTTGTTTTACGTGAACCTGAACAAACGCGAGGTGGACAATTACTTATTTTAGAGAAACAAACTCAGAATCAAGAAAAAGTGAATTGGATTGCTGTATTAAAAAACCGTAATATTTTACTCAGTATGATTGGATTATTTTGCACAATGTCTTGTGTATTTGTCATCAGTGCAATGTTACCACTTTACCTAGAGAATCACCTTAAATTGAATGTACAGGACATGGGAATCATTGTATCTGCAATTGGTTTTGGTGGCTTTTTAGGACAATTCTTGATCCCATCATTCTCTGACTGGATTGGCCGTCGTGCAGCATCAATCTTAAGTTTCATTGGCTCAACCATCTTTATTCTTTTATTCTCAAATGCAGCACCTTCGTTACTTGGTCTATTCAGTTTATTATTTATCTTGTCTTTTTTCAGTTTAGGATTGATTGCACTTCTTTCTGGACCGATTGCGGCAGAATCTGCGCCCGCGGGTTTAGTTGCATCTTCAATCGGCTTAGTCGTCGGTGCTGGAGAAATATTTGGTGGAGGTATTGCGCCAGTCCTATCGGGAATAGTCGCAGAACGTTATGGTATTCAAAATATTTTTTATTTGAGCTTAGTCGGTACAAGTATTGGTGTAGTCATCAGTTTCTTTATTAAAGAAACAGCTCCTCGTAAAATACAGCGTATTGAATGATTTGAAATTAAACGCCCTATAGTAGTGAACTTGAACTGATAAGAAAGCATCTACTAGTGAGTATTGCCAATTAATTAAGCTAAATTATTGGATAAAAATTCATAAAACACCCTCCTTTGAAAAAGGAGGGCTGATAATGCTTCAAAATTCTTTACTAAGCCACCTTGATTCATAGTGGGTGATTTTAGGTTCCTATCATATTAATGGAATCGAAATTTTTTGGAATCAAACGAAAAAGATACAGTGAAAATATAATAGTATTCCGAAAGAATCATTTCCCTTGTTTTTGAAAAAATGCTAGTTTTTAGAATAAAGAATTTATTTAAAATAATTCATAGCTTTCCTTATTATTAAGCCATGATTTTAAAGGAGTTTATAGAATGATATTGACAAATAATCAGATTCTTAATTTATCCATTTTCTTTATTTTTATCATTTATTTAACTATTGAGAATGCACATGCTGAAGGGAATTGTCCTTCAGGCTATTATCCAATAGGTGGGCAAGGTGCTCAAGGTTGCGCACCTATTCCAGGTGGAGGAAGTGGTGGATATACGAATCAAAATCCAACTTTGTATCCTATGATTGAAACATTATGGGGTGCAATTGCAGAAGATAAAAGTAAAGGCTTAAAAGGGCGTCCAATTGGTTTTACAAGAAATTTTAAATCTAAAGATGAGGCACAAGCAAAAGCATTAAAAGCGTGTCAACAGGATGGCGGACAAAAATGTGAAGTATCTAAAACCTATTCTAATCGCTGTGTTGCTATAGCTGATCCAATTAATGATGGTCAAAAATCAAAAATTTTACTTGATTTTTCAGAGGATGGGGCTAAAAAAGGTGCATTAGTGTTTTGTTTAAGTGAAAATTTACAGCCTTGTCGTATTGTATATTCTGGCTGTAGTCTCGGATACTAGCACTAACAAAAACATAATTTACTTGTTCATACCCCAAATGACGATTTTGCCTATATTAATCTACATAAAGGTAAAACAATCGTATGCCAGAAACACTACTTGGACTTTAAACCAGCACAATTTTTGTTGCAGAATCTTTTTTCAGTAATTTGGCTTATTAACTCGAATTATGGGTATTGCACTCTATATGTAATTAAAAAATAAATGATAATTGATCTATTCCATTTCTTGATTTCAACGTATTCGTCATGTTTTTCCAATGTATCATTAAAATGGTTAAAAATATGAGCGATACCCAATTTCCATAAAGGAAATCAATAAATTATACATTTTGGAATACAAGTTCCAAAAAGGAACTTTACTATGTATTATAAACTTTGAAAAATATTGGATAACCAAAATGAAAAAAATTGCTCACCAAATTCTACGAAAGCCTTTTTTTGGAAGATTCGAAGTACCATGGATTTGGCCTCAAGCTATTTCTAAAGAAGACTGGGAGGCTGTCACTATTCCCTTAACTGACTGACCAGCAAACACTAGCTGGTTATTGGAAAAGTGCACCAGCGGCAAAAGCAACTTTAGTACTTGCTCATCCAATGGGAAAAGCGGCTAAAGCATTTTGGCTTCGTTACGGACATGCAGATCTATTTTTAAAAAATGGCTATAACGTACTTATTTATGATGCTAATGGTTTTGGAGAAAGTGAAGGATTCTCATTTGACTATCCCAATGATGTATATCATGCAGGGATATATGCTCAAAAGCGGACACCCCAATTAAATGTAGGTTTAATTGGTGCGTCATTTGGTGCGGCTTGGGGACTATGCTCATTAGCAAAAGATGGACACCCATATAAAATTGCAGTATTTGAAGGCGCATTTCCGACCTTACCAGAATTCTGGAAACATTATCCAGTCGCTCATGCAATGCTCAAGGTATCAAATACAGTGCTACCAAAACTTAATCAGGAACTCAATCCGTTAGCAAAATCTACACAGGTAAAATATCAACCACCCATCTTATTAATATATGGAGAAAAAGATATCTATACCCCACCCGAGTTTGGCCACCGGCTTAAAGTAGGGCTCGACCATGTAACACAAGTAGAAATTAAAATCTTCGCGGATGCAGAACATACTTATATTTATCGAGATTTCCCTGAACAATATTCAGAATGCGTAATACCCTTTTTAAAGCAGCATTTTGCTTAGAAACGGTTTTATTACAAACCTATCTCTAAAGGCTTATTCAGCACGATGATTCTTATATGAATAAGCCTACAGCTCAAATCTATGGAAAAATATTTTGTCCATTTGGGAATGGCTCTGGATGTCGCTATTCGCTGAGATTGCGATCAATACAATAGCAGCCAAATGTTGCATAGCGCCATCAATAGACTTGAGTAGTCATCAGCTAAAATTTTGAATAGTTCCAAAATTGTGCCAAATAAAAAGGGAATCAAACTATTCGTTTGATTCCCTTTAAGATATTTGGCGGAAGCGGTGAGATTCGAACTCACGGAGGACTCACACCCTCGTCGGTTTTCAAGACCGGTGCATTAAACCGCTCTGCCACGCTTCCATGTGCGCAAGAATACTAAGCTTTTCCAATTCTGACAAGAAAAAAATAGACTTAAACCATTCAAATGCATATTGTTTCATCAAAATAGATGATTTTGATTAAAGTTTAGCTGCTATTTCAGCACCTTCACGAATCGCACGCTTGGCATCAAGCTCACCAGCCAATTTTGCACCACCGATAATATGGTAATTTGCTAAAGTTGACTCCCCCTCTAGAGGCATTAAATCCTTAACGGATTCCTGACCTGCACACACCACAATCGTATCGACTCGTAACAATTGATCATGACCATTGCTTTCAATCCATAATCCTTCATTGGTTACAGACTTATATTGCACACCACGCATCATTCTTACCGCATGTTTTTTCAATTGTGCACGGTGTACCCAACCAGAGGTTTTACCTAAACCAATACCAAGAGGTGTGGTTTTACGTTGCATCAAATATATTTGACGAACCGGTTGCTCTACTTCAGCAGGAACAAAGCCACCTTCAGTCATATAGTTCGGATTTGGGTCTACGCCCCACTCACGTTGCCAATCTGCCAAAGGTTGTGGTTGCGGCTGATGCTCAGGTTTTAACAAATATTCAGATACATCAAATCCAATACCACCTGCACCGACAACAGCAACTCTATTGCCGACAGGTGCGCCACGTAATACTTGAGCATAAGACAACACTTGCGGTGCGTTACTGCCCTCAATATTTAAACCACGTGGAATCACACCTGTTGCGATCACCACATCGTCAAAACCTTCACGCTCTAATTGCTCACGATTCACTTTGGTATTTAAACGTAAATCTACACCAGTTTTTTCGATCTGAACTTTAAAATAACGTATGGTTTCATGGAACTCTTCTTTACCGGGCACAACTTTAGCGAGGTTAAACTGTCCACCGACCTCAGTAGAGGCTTCAAACAAAGTTACTTGATGTCCACGACTTGCAGCTATAGTGGCTGCAGACATTCCTGCAACACCACCACCTACAACTGCAATTTTCTTCGGCTTTTTTGTTTTGAGATAAACCAGTTCAGTTTCATGTGCTGCTCGTGGGTTCACCAAGCAACTTGCACGCTTATTTTGAAAACTATGATCTAAACAGGCTTGATTACACGCAATACAAGTATTGATTTCATCAACACGATTGGTTGCGGTTTTACTTACCCAAAAAGCATCTGCCAATAATGGACGCGCCATTTGCACCATATCAGCTTTACCGGTTGCCAAAATTTCTTCAGCAGTATCAGGCATATTAATTCGATTAGAAGCAATGACAGGTACAGCCACATGCTTTTTCACTTCTGCTGTGTAATCTACAAATGCAGCGCGTGGAACAGAGGTGACAATGGTGGGTACACGTGCCTCATGCCAACCAATCCCTGTATTGAGCAAAGTAATACCTGCTTTTTCCAATGCCTGTGCCACAGTGATCACCTCATCCATGGTATTACCATCATGAACTAAATCGAGCATAGACAAACGGAAACAAATAATAAACTTTTCACCAACTTTAGCACGAATCGCTTTTACAATTTCTACCGCTAAGCGCATACGATTTTCAATTGGCCCACCCCAACGGTCTTCACGTTGGTTAACATGACGACTTAAAAATTGATTCAGCAAATAGCCTTCTGAACCCATAATCTCTACGCCATCATAACCGGCCTTTTTTGCCAGACTAGCTGTTTCAGCATAATCTTGAATGGTTTCAAGTATCAGTTTGTCACTCATCTGACGTGGTTTAAACATCGAAATCGGCGATTTAATTGGGCTTGAAGACACAACAAATGGCTGATAACCATAACGCCCTGCATGCAGAATTTGCATCAGAATTTTTGCACCATGCTTATGTACCGCATGTGTGACTAAACGATGTGGTGCAATATCACCTAAAGTATTCATCGTACCACCAGCGGGGAGTAACCAACCTTGGCGGTTTGGGGAAATCCCCCCTGTAATAATTAGCCCAACACCACCTTTGGCACGTTCTCCAAAATATGCAGCAAGTTTTGGATAGTTATAAAAACGATCTTCTAAACCCGTATGCATTGAGCCCATCACGACACGATTTTTAATGGTCGTAAATCCCAGATGGAGTGGTTTTAAGATATTTGCATAGCTATTTGACATGATGAATCCTTTAAGTTTGGCTTTGCAACTTGTTGCATACTACTTTATCGAGTTTTAATTTTTTTTTGATGGCAATTTTTGATATTTTCATCGTATATAGTGTCAATTCTAACTGTCTTACGCATAGCGAGAAGTAACACATCTTGATATGATTCATAAAAGAAAAGTGTTATACAGTTTTATAACAATCTTCTGTGTCAATTTTCGTTATTTTGCAATATAACTGCTGAATAAAAGTTAATAAGAAAAGGCATCAACGTTATGAGCCACCCAGTATTTTTAACCAGTTCTACCTTTAGCCGTATGCCAAGAGGTAGTCAAAATCAATGGGCTGAGTTTTTTCAAAGCGCATCTTTTGAACTTGAAGCAAATGCATTTATTCCAATTTTATGGTTTATGCTGTTTAAGCAAGAGAATATTTTCTGGACTAGATATATAGATGATCTTGATATCAACGATGATCGCAATCAAGTTGATCTTGAAGAACGCCAAGAAGATTTTGGGGAGAGTCAGTATGCTTATTTAGTCATTGACCAACAACAAGCACTTCTCAATTTAGCAGCTCGAAAACCCTTATTTATAGAAATTTTTGGTACAGAAAATATCTACCATTTTGATGATTTTAAATCTTTAATCGAACAACATTATCCTGAGTACATTTTATTGCGGACCAGTGGTTTACCTTTGGATTTAAATGATGCTTATTTCTTAACCCAATTGCTACAACACATCGAAAACAAAGCACAAGATGATTCACAGCAGCACTCTTTTATCGAAATGCAACGTATTGAACTTGCGCGTTTTGATGATCATCCTTATTTCTTTTATGGTGTCAATCTGCATCCCCCTATTCTCAATTTAACCACCACAGAAAACCAATCGACAGTTGAACAAAGCAACCATGCTCAATCTCAACAACACTCTTTAGAAGCTTCTGGTTTGGCGATTTGGATTTGCACAGCTATCGTTGCAATCTTAACCATTGCAGTATGGTTTACGACACAATCCGCACTCTATGCTGGTATTACCTTCTTGATTAGTGCTTTTGTTCTTGGGTTTATTTCTTCCAAATTTGGCGAACCGAAATAAAAAATAGCCATGTTTTTTAGCATGGCTATGTTAATCAAATAAATCAGTTCTTCATTTATTACTTTTTTTAAAGACTGCTGATTTGATCAATCAGCATGAGCAAGTTAAATTAAAACGGCTCAACATCATCATTTCCAGTACTTTAATTTACTGGTCTGCCCAATCCCAACATTAAAACTATTGGTTGGATCAAGTTTTTGATAATGATTTTTTAAAGTAGGCTTTGCAATATATAAATGCCCGACATTGTGCTCCGCTGGATATTCTGCACCACGACTATCTAGCAAATGCCACATTTGATGTTCCATCGCCAAAGGATCGACACCTTTTTTGACAATATAATCTTGATGAAACACATGACAGAGGAAATGCCCGTAATACAATTTATGGGTAATCAAATCATCCATCTCTTTAGGTAAAGTTTCGACCCATTCACGATCGTTACGACGTAAAGCAATATCCAGCGCAACAATGTCCTCAACTTCCGAACGATGTGTATCACGATAACGAATGGCAGCACCTGCCACTGCGAAACGGTGTAAAAATGCCTTTCGGCCTTCTTCATCTGTACAACGGAAAAAATGGCCTGATGTTTTATGTTGGAAATACTCATTTAAAAAGAGTTCAACTTGTTGAACATCCTGATTTTCGATACGAATCATCAAATGATGTTCATATAAATCACGAAATGTATTCATTCGTTTTGGCAAATGATTTGGCAACAACTTCGTCACCATCTGCAAAACTTTATCAGACAAACTGCGAAGACCAATTTTTTCAAGATATCCGTCTACCTTATCTTTTAACGCAAATGCAGCAGGTACTTTTGCCGTACCAAATTTTTCGATAAACATAAAGGTATCTTTGCCAAATTCAGCACCAATATCATAGGCAACACGATGAATATATTCACCAGCAATCGGCAATCTCGGCAAATCTTTCAATAAGAAACGGCGGATTTCAGTCAAATCGGCATGTGAGTTGGTTCCCACATAAAATACCTGACTTGGAATTTTTTCAAAGGTGTCTAAACGCACTGCAAAGACACAGACTTTACCCGCAGAACCTGAAGCTTCAAATAAACGTGATGGATCAGCATTAAAGCGTGCAGGCGTATTTTCATCGACCTGTTTAACATCATGCGCATAACGATGGTCAGAAGCACAACAACTAGAATTATTAATAATATCATTGAGTTGATATTTTTTATTTTCAAGTTTTGTCAAAATTTCTTCAGGTGTTTCACCCAGATTCACACCCAAATGATTGACCAATACTAATTCACCAGACTCATTTATCCGTGCATAAAGCGCTAACTCCGTATAAGCAGGCCCTCGACGAACCAATGCCCCACCAGAGTTATTACATATTCCACCTAAAACCGATGCACCAATACAAGATGAACCAATTACTGAATGCGGCTCACGATTATAGTGTGCCAACTCTTTTTCAAGACGATCTAAGGTTGCACCAGGTAGGCAAATCACTTGCTGACCTTGATTAATCACTTGAATACCAGTCAAACGACGTGTACTCATTAAAATAACTGGTCGGTCGTAATCATCACCAAAAGGTGTTGAACCACCCGTGAGGCCAGTATTTGCAGCTTGCATAATCACAATACAGTCCGCATTTACAGCAGCTTGTAACACTTGCCATTGTTCAAACAAAGTTCCAGGAACCACAACAGCCAAGACTTGCCCTGAGCCATAACGACGAACCTGACGATAAAGGCGGGTATCATTATCATGAGTTAAAACGTGTTGCTGACCGACGATGTTGATTAATTGCTGAATGGTTTGTTGTGAATCAATATTAGATTGCATTTTCCCTATCCTATTGATGAACCCTTATTTAATCTCAGTCAATAAGGCATTCATTCCGACAGCATTTTTTTCAATATTATTTGTATTGAGGGATTAATGATCAGTTCAAGCTACTGTTTTGATGAAAAGTAGCTTAAACCTCGCTTATCCACAAAACTTGTTAAATCACATCTTTTCATTTGATGCTTTGCAAAAACAACATGTTATAAGGTCGTTCTACCTGAAAGCTTTTCAGATGACATTTGCACCTATCAAATTTAAAAATGTCATTTATCTTGATGAATTATCAAAAATACATCATTCATCCAATCCTTTATCTAACTTCACTAAACAATCGGCGCTTATGTCTGCAATTGTTTTGGCGCCCGTCAAAGTCATTGCGACACGCATTTCTTTATCAATTAACTCAAGCAGATTTGAAACGCCTGCACCACCCGCTGCCCCTAATGCATAAACAAAGGCACGTCCCAGCATGCAGGTATCTGCACCCAATGCGAGCATACGTACAACGTCCAAACCATTACGAATACCAGAGTCAGCAAGGATTTTAATATCGCCTTTGACGGCATCTGCAATTGGCGGAAGTGCGCGCGCAGATGACAAGACGCCATCTAACTGACGACCACCATGATTTGATACAACAATACCATCGGCACCGAAACGAACTGCATCTTTGGCATCTTCAGGGTCAAGAATTCCTTTAATTACCATTGGGCCATCCCAAAATTCACGAATCCACTCAAGGTCTTTCCATGAAATAGACGGGTCAAAGTTATTGCCCAACCAACCAATATAATCTTCAAGTCCAGTCGGCTTTCCTAAGTATTTTGAAATATTTCCTAAATCATGTGGACGACCCAGTAAACCGACATTCCAAGCCCAATGTGGATGAAAACATGACTGCATATAACGACGCATCGCTGCATTGGAACCACTCATGCCAGAATGTGCATCACGGTAACGCGCCCCTGGTACAGGCATATCAACAGTAAACACCAAGGTTGAGCAACCTGCAGCTTTGGCTCGCTCTAAAGCATTTTTCATAAAGCCACGATCACGCAGCACATATAACTGAAACCACATTGGGCGGTTAATTGCTGGTGCAACTTCTTCAATCGGACAAACTGACACTGTAGATAATGTAAAAGGAATGCCCTTTTTATCTGCCGCTATAGCAGCTTGAACCTCACCACGACGTGCATACATACCTGTTAATCCAACAGGAGATAATGCAACAGGCATTGATAAAGTTTCATCAAACAATTTTGTTTCTAGACTTAGCTGAGACATGTCATTTAAAACACGTTGCCTTAACGCAATTTTTGATAAATCTTCTACATTTCGTTTCAGTGTATATTCCGCATATGCACCACCATCAATGTAATGAAAAAGAAATGGTGGTAAACGACGTCGCGCGGCTTCACGATAGTCATTTGCAGAAGAAATAATCATGCTCATATCCTGTTTAATCGACTCGCACGCTGACGACGGGCTTCTTCCTCATCAATCATACGTACTTGCTGTACTACAAATTCTATATGTCCACATACTGCATCTCTTGCTGCATCTGGATCATGACGTTCAATTGCATCCATCACTTTAAAATGTTGATCATGCAATTGATCAAAACGATGTGTTTCTGAATACACTTTACGTCTACCCAGTAGCACGTTAAATTGCAACAGATCAAAAACGCCCCGCATCATCTGAATCAATACTAAATTGTGTGATGCTTCAGCAATCGCTAAATGGAATTTAGCATCTGCTAGAGAAGCCTGCTCATCATCGCCAATCGACTGAAAATATGAAATCTGATCATAATATTCGCGAATCTGAGCTAGATCTTTAGGCGTTGCACGTTGCGCAGCATACCAAGCTGAACCACCCTCAAGTATTGTTCGAGCCTCTTGCACATCAAAACGATATGCAGGGTCTTCATCAATCAAATTACTTAAAGGTTCAACAATCTGAAATTTTGACCAGTTCACAGGGAATTGTTGTAAATACGTCCCTGCTCCAACTTTACTGACCAGCATACCCGTACTGGTCAGTTGTGAAATCGCTTCTCTTAAAGAGGAACGGGATACACCGAGTTGTTCACACAACTTTCGTTCAGCAGGTAGACGTTCTCCGACTTGCATGTTTTTTTCTTCAATTAACATACGAAGGCTTTGTACCACTTTGTCAGAGACTTTCATCTGCTTTCCTCAGTTTTGTGTTGGTTCAACGATGCTTCATTCTCATGGAATCATCCAAGGGAACACATAAGCTTGTAGTGTAACGATAATACCGATCATTACAGTAAACGTTATACTGTGTTTAACCGTAAAACGGAACAAATCAGATTCTTTACCTACAAGCCCCACTGCCGCACATGCTATTGCAATCGATTGAGGCGAAATCATTTTTCCTGTCACACCACCACTGGTATTTGCAGCCACCAATAATACTTCTGGAACTCCAATTTGCTGTGCAGTCGTGGCTTGTAATGCGCCAAATAAAGCATTTGCAGAGGTATCAGAACCTGTGAGGAATACTCCCAACCATCCTAAGAATGGAGAGAAGAATGTAAATGCCTGACCCGTATGTGCAAGTGCCAAAGCAAGCGTGGCAGACATACCTGAATAATTTGCGATAAAGGCGAAAGCCAAGACCATACCAATTGAATAAATTGGAATTTTTAACTCATTAATCGTTTCACCAAAAGTTACAACAGCTTCTTTTGGCTTCATTTTTAAGAAAATAATGGTAATGATCGCTGCAATAAAAATTGCGGTACCTGTGGCTGAGAACCAATCAAACTTATAAATTGCATCATAATCTTTCATTTCAGAAACAACAGGTGGCATCTTTTGAATCATTTGATGCAAATAAGGCACTTGGATTGAAATCACTAAATCATGTAGCGCACCATCTTTGGTAAATAAATCCTTAAACGGTTTTACACTCCATATCGTGACCATCACAGTTAAAATTGCAAATGGAGACCACGCTTTAGCTATTTGAGCAAGGCTATATTTCTGTTGTTTTTGTGCAGCAAGATTCTCATCCATGCTGGTATCTTCATTTGCAAAACGGAAAATATGCTTTGGCTGCCAATATTTCAATAAAATTGTTAATGAAACCAAAGAAGCAATTGATGCAGTAATATCTGGTAATTCTGGCCCCACAAAGTTTGAAGTCAAATATTGTGCAAGTGCGAAGGAGCCACCACCAACAATGACAGCAGGCCAAGTTTCTTTCACACCACGCCAACCGTCCATAATCGCCATGATCCAGAACAGCACAATTGGCACCATAAATGGTAATTGACGACCAACCATCTGACTGATTTCCATCGTTTCCACACCAGAAACCTGACCAGCAACAATAATTGGAATACCCATTGCGCCAAATGCCACAGGTGCTGTATTTACAATTAAACATAGACCTGCTGCGTAAAGTGGTTTAAAACCAAGTCCCACCAACAATGCAGCGGTAATTGCGACAGGTGCACCAAAACCAGCGGCACCTTCCAAGAACGTACCAAAAGCAAATCCCACAAACAGCATTTGCAAACGTTGATCTTCAGTAATCGACAAGATCGAAGAACGAATAATATCAAATTGCCCTGTTTTTACTGAAATTTTATATAGAAATACTGCTCCGATAATGATCCATGCAATTGGCCATAAACCATAAAGGAAACCATAGACCAGTGATGCCAATGCCATCATCGTTGGCATTTGATAAGCAAATAATGAAACCAGTAAAGCCAATACAACCGTAATTGTCCCCGCAACACTTCCTTTCATGCGGAATACAGCAAGGGCTAAAAAGAAAAATATAATTGGTATAAGCGCAATAGCACTAGATACCCAGATATTGCCCATCGGATCATAAATCTGTTGCCAATGTTGAAGCATTGTCATCTCCTTGAAATGCTTGCTAGAACGTGGAATGTCATTGAATCATCCATTTATTTCTCAATAATTGGTATGACCAATTTAGTTTTAAATTAAAAAATTTTGCACTGACTGCCACTTAATATTAATTTTTGCTGATTTAAAGATCAATAGTTGACACTCAATTAATTATATTGGTATGACCAATATTGCAAGTATTTCAGTCGATTCACAAATCAATCCTTCAGATTTCAGGGTTTCAAATCAAATAACTCATTTGTTTTATATTATATTTTTTTAAATTAAACTAATTTTCTACAACTTTAGTCGCATGCTATTTTTAATGCACTTTTTAGTAACACTGATTTAAGTTTATTATCGGGTTTGGAAATACCTCAAAACCAAAATCAGTCAGACCAATTTAACAATCAGTTAAAATAAGCGTTAAGGCATCGCCTTAAACAAACAAATATCAAGTAAAAATAGAAAGAAAAAGCAGAAAGAAAAAAAGCAAAACCAATAAATTTTCACTGATTTTGCTTTTCACTTTAATTAAAAAATTATATCAATTTAATCAACTATAAATTAATTCACCAATACCCATTTATTGATTTAACGATGCTCACAACTCAATAAGGTTTCAGGTTTTTTCTTGATTTTAAGGTTTAAAGAACTTGAAATAATTCCTGAACAGATCAATGCCGCGCCGATAATAATGTTGATTGTAATCGGCTCATGCCAAAGCACATAACCAAAAAATAAACTTAGAATAGGAATACACATGATTGAAATAGACGCAACAAAGGTATCTACCTGACTCACAATCCAATTCCACAAGGCAAAGGCAAAACCAGTTCCAATTACAGCAATATAGAACAGGATTGAATCATTCAGTGGATTCATCCAAACTTTAACATCTACAGGTTCAAAAATTAAAGCACCGATCAAAATCACCATCCCACCCATCAACAACTGCCAAAAGGTCAATTTGATTTTGTCATAAGTTGCAAAATTCTGTTTGATATACACTGTGGTTAAAGCCCAAAAGAAGCCAGACAAGATTAAGAAAGCTTGACCAATTAAAGATAAATTCAAATGAATATGATTTAATTGTGGCCAAAGAATCGCAACCAAGCCCAATGTGCCAAGAACCAACCCAATCATTTTTTGGCTATTTAAACGCTCATTTAAAATATAATGCGCCAATACACCAATAAAAATAGGCATAGTAAACACTAAAACCGCAGACAATCCTGAATCAACAAATTGCATGGCAAAGGTTTGTGTTGCATAAAAACCAATACAAATCATCAAACTTGAGATCATCAGTTTTTGCCATTCACCTTTTGCGGGTAAAACAGATTTTCTTAACAGTACTTGAACCAACATAAGGGTAAGCGCAGCTAAGATTAAACGCGTAGAAATAAATAAGAATGGCGGAAATATTTGCAAACTATGTTTGACCAATCCCCACAAAGATCCCCAGACGAGACACAATAATACAATTGCACCAATCACTCGAAGATTCATTTGCTGTACTCAACAGATGGAAAGTGCTTAGAGTATAGAAAATAAATGACATCATGAATAATGCTGTGTTTTAATGTACACATCATTTTTTTTGATGCCAAAGTAGATACTTTAGTGTCAGCACTTATTCAATGTATTTTTTAGGGATTGAAATGAATATCGATATGGGTGATATCAAATCATTTGTGACTGTTGCTGAACTAAAAAGCATTACAGCAGCAGCAAATAAACTCAATTATTTACAATCAAATATGACTGCAAAAATAAAAAAGATTGAAAATCACTATAAACGTCAACTATTCATCCGAAAACCTAAAGGTGTTGAGCTCACTGAATCTGGCATGAATTTATACCAGCAATATAAAAAAATGATTTTCACATGGGAGGAAACTGAAAATAAAATCTATCAGCAGGAAAAAAATTTACGCTTTGGTACCAACACCAGTTTAGGCGGAATGCGTTTCTACCCTTCTTTTAGCCAGCTATATGAAACTTACCCTGAACTTTCGATCACCATGAAAACAGGTGCGACAGGTTATATTGAAGATGAAATATTACTTGGAAATCTAGATATCGCCTATGTTTTAGGTCATCCCAAGCAGAAAAATATTCAGTATATTCAAAAAGCAGATGACCAGCTTGTGATTATTGGGAAAAATGTCATCAACCATGACAACCTTGAAGATTGTCTCAATCATCAAAATATTTTACTTGCTTCTGAAGAATGCTGTTACGCAACCACTTTAGATCACATTTACACAGACTATAATTTAACCAAAGGCGAGTTAACCCATATTTATGATCATGAGGCCTTAGTCAATTTCACTCAATTGGGTATGGGAATATCAATGATTGCAAAATCACTGATTAAAAAATTTAATATTCAATATTATCGAGAAACACCTGAACAATATCGAGATATTGGATTCTATCTGATTGCACGAAGTGAGCATGTATTTACGCCGATTGAAAAGCAGTTTATCGGATTGAATGATCAGCTTTAACCACACCAATATTTTGCTTTTAAACATTAGCTTTCATAATTTATATTGGGTTATTTTATTTGGTGCGCGTTTTCCGATTTAAACACAGAGAAAAACAGCATAACCGTGGCAACAAAGTACCAACAGGAAATATTTTGAGCATAAAAAGAGGGAAGAAAATTGAGCCTAAACGATTGCACAAGCTTCCAGATTTCACTCCATTTGCGCATGAGAAGTGAATAAGAATTAACACTAATTTCTCTAATATAGCACCAACAAAATAGCTGCCTTGATTTGTAAACACATAATACAGCATGTTTATTAAATGAAAAATCAAGGCAAATGCTACAATTTTATGCAATGTTGATGAAGTTTGATTTTTCTGTATTCGTCACACTTTTTTATCTTTGTTATTTGATTCCATTTCAGTTTTTTACTCAATGTAAAACCATCGTTTTTGCTATATTAATCTATTTTTCAAATTAAAAAAAAATGATTTCCACTGACAACAGCCCAAAATTTGTATTGAAGGGTGTTATAATACTGCGTTTATAAAATTCTCTTTGGCCACCCATATATGTGGTGCCTCTTTCGAAATAGTTAGGACGAGCAATGACTGATAATGCAACGATCTTGCAGAATGTACCAGTAGGCAAAAAAGTGGGTATCGCCTTTTCTGGTGGTCTAGATACTTCAGCAGCTTTATTGTGGATGAAACAAAAAGGCGCAGAACCTTATGCTTATACAGCAAACTTAGGTCAACCTGATGAAGATGACTACGATGCAATTCCGCGTAAAGCTGAAAACTATGGTGCTGTAAAAGCCCGATTGGTTGACTGCCGCTTACAACTTGCATTGGAAGGTATTGCTGCAATTCAATGTGGTGCATTCCATATCAGCACTGGGGGTGTTCCTTATTTCAACACAACACCATTAGGTCGTGCAGTAACAGGTACAATGCTTGTTACAGCTATGAAAGAAGATGATGTTAATATTTGGGGCGATGGTTCAACTTATAAAGGGAACGATATTGAACGTTTCTATCGTTATGGTTTATTAACCAACCCAGCACTTAAAATTTACAAACCTTGGTTAGATCAGCAATTTATTGATGAATTAGGCGGTCGCGCTGAAATGTCACAATTCTTGATCGACAATGGTTTTGATTACAAAATGTCGAAAGAGAAAGCTTATTCAACAGATTCAAATATGTTGGGTGCAACTCACGAAGCAAAAGATCTTGAATATCTCAATGCAGGCATCAAAATCGTTGAACCAATCATGGGCGTTGCATTCTGGAAAGAAGATGTAAAAGTTGAAGCTGAAGAAGTTTCTGTAACGTTTGAAGAAGGTTTCCCAGTTGCATTAAATGGCAAGCGTATTGAAGACCCTGTTGAATTCATTCTTGAAGCCAACCGTATTGGTGGTCGTCATGGTCTTGGGATGTCTGACCAAATCGAAAACCGTATTATTGAAGCAAAATCTCGCGGTATCTATGAAGCTCCGGGAATGGCGCTTCTTCATATTGCTTATGAACGTCTTGTAACCGGTATTCATAATGAAGACACTATTGAACAATATCGCATCAATGGTTTACGTCTAGGTCGTTTATTGTACCAAGGGCGTTGGTTCGATTCACAAGCATTGATGCTACGTGAAACAGCACAACGCTGGGTTGCTAAAGCAATCTCAGGCACCGTGACTTTAGAACTTCGTCGTGGTAATGACTACACGATTATGAACACTGAATCAGTGAACCTCACTTATGAAGCTGAGCGTTTAACCATGGAAAAAGGTGATTCAATGTTTAGTCCTGCTGACCGTATCGGCCAATTGACTATGCGTAATCTTGATATCACTGATACCCGTGCAAAACTTGGTATTTATACCAATACTGGTTTATTGGCTGTTGGTACAGGATCTGCGATCCCTCAATTGAAAGACAAAAATAAATAATTTTTGATGAAAAAAAACCGCCAAATCAGGCGGTTTTTTTAGCTTTAGTCTTTGTGATTTTTCATTAAAGATCGCTTATCAAGACACTGCATTCTTAGTTTCAAGCTGCGATAAGTTTTGTTGCCCTAATTTTTGCTGTTGTTTTTCCAACTCAATCTTTTCAGCATGTTCTTGGCGAATTTGATCATATTGTCGTTTGGTTTCAGCATCACTTTTAGCCGCAAGAAAAGCCATTCCCACTAAAAATACTGGAAATAACAACGCTAATGTCGCAAAGATATAAAATTTTTTCGAACTTGTCTGTGACATAAATTCAAGGCTTTCAATAAATTTAATTAGGCTAATTAATATAACAGAATAATCCCATCCAATACATTACTCACCTACAGCCATAGGACGACAATCTCCTATATATTTAAAGCGAAAAACTTAAGTAAAAATCACACCACCCTGTGACCTAGAAGCTTTATAAATCACTTTCAGCAATACTCTTCATCAATCAAACTATTGTTATATGGAGCTTATCCCGCAAACTTCTTTAATAAATGTAACTTTAATAAAAACCAGATGCCCATAAAACAAAACGGTCTAAGCCAATTTAAAAAATAATTAACGATTCTTTGTTTGTTTATAAGCTTCTTGCGCTATAGCCAAACTTTTCTTTTTACCTTCAACTGTATCTGAAATCTCATTAGAAGTTCCATTTCCTGAATGACGTTGCAGATGTTGCTGTTGAGAATACTGATGCATTTCAGACTGAGTTTTTTGTTGCTGTATCGAAGTTTGGTTTGCAGTTCGTTGGGTTAATTTTTGTTGAAGTTGTTGCTGTGGATTTACAGTAGCAGTTCCTGCACAAGGTCTAGATTGGTAAGTTACCGAACCTTTTACCACACATTTGTGTACGTCTTTAGCAAATACATGATGCGAAATCCCTAAAGCTAAGATAACCAACAATACTTTTTTCACAACCAACACTCCATTTAAGTTTCAACAAAATATCAATAATTGATTTAAATTGCTATTTACACAGGAGTTTTCTTATTCACAGGATTTTTCATTTACAATTAAGGTATAAATATGACTTTTTTTGCCAAGTTTTACAGCATTTTGTCATAGTTCAAATCCTTCAGTTTCAAGATTTAATTTGAAGGTTTTTAAGTGATTGCTGAACAATAAAACCATGAACTAAAGACACAGGCAGCATATAAATTTTCCCGAAAAGATTATAGGTGACTACACTGGTACACACCTTCAGTTCATTTCTAAGTTCATCATATTCCTCGATTTGTAAAACCAGCAATACACTCAAATGTTTATCGGTTGACTGTAAAAAAAGCTCACGATCGGAGACTTTAATCACATCAAAAAAATCTGCTTTCCTACCTACTTGAAGTGGTTTAGTTGATTCACCAAAGCCTTGAATAGGTTGCACACCACCTAAACGCTGGCTTAAAAAATCCCTCAGCTTAAACGCAGCCTTCAACCAAACTGGTGGCTTGCTAGTCATTAGATAATAGGCTTGAGTACTGGTGAGATTTTTATCAATATATTGCTTGGCTTCGTGTAAAAAATTTAATTGATCAAGTGGAGCAACTAAAGTTTGTGGATCTCTTTCTATATTCAATTAACCACCCCTATAAATATAATTAATATTTTTTCAAACAACCGCTAAAAACAGTCTACAGTAATCAGTTATTGGTGCAATTACTCGCAGCCTAAAGTTTAAGAAATATATAATCGACCTGTCAAAAAAGCTTAGACACAAGAACATAATTCCCCTTAATCAATATTTTCAATTAAATCAATCGTATGGACAAACAAATTATTTAATTATAAAAAGCTTGTACTGCCACACCTTACATTCAAAGTTTAAATACCTTTGCGTAGGCGATGCCAAACCTTGCGCTGCAAACAAAGCAGTGCTTTGTTTTTGCTCATGGGCGAGGGGTACGACCTGTACCCCCTCCCAACGGCGACATCCATGTAGCCACACAGTAGGATCACCATCTAGGATTCAAAAATCTAAAAAATGAATTGATAACTAAAATTTTATAAAAATTATTAAAAAACATAAGCTTAATTTATACTCAATGACTTAATAAAAGTCACTGGTATGAATAATTAAGTAGTTTGAATACAACAAAAAGGTCTGCACTTGACAGACCTTTGATTATACTGACTTTAGTGCGTTTATCTTTTAATTAACTATCCATATTTTCAATAATCGCTTGACCGAATTCAGAACAGCGAAGCAAAGTTGCACCTGGCATCAATCGCTCAAAGTCATAGGTGACAGTTTTCGCAGCAATCGCTCCCGATACGCCCTGAATAATCAAATCAGCAGCTTCAATCCACCCCATATCACGAAGCATCATTTCCGCAGAAAGAATAATAGAGCCTGGATTGACTTTATCTTGGCCTGCATATTTTGGTGCTGTACCGTGAGTTGCTTCATATACAGAAATTGCGCCACCAATATTTGCACCCGGTGCAATACCAATACCACCTACTTCAGCTGCCAATGCATCAGAAATATAGTCACCATTTAAATTAAGTGTCGCAATCACAGAGTATTCAGAAGGACGCATTAATATTTGCTGTAGGAATGCATCTGCAATCACATCTTTAATAATGATCTCTTTACCCGTTCTTGGATTTTTAATTTTTACCCACGGGCCACCATCAATCAGCTCTCCACCGAAACGATCAATTGCCAGTTCATAACCCCATTCTTTGAACGCACCTTCGGTATATTTCATAATGTTGCCTTTATGCACTAAAGTTACACTTGGCTTATCATTATCAATCGCAAACTGAATCGCCTTACGCACCAAACGCTGAGTACCTTCTTTTGATACCGGTTTAATACCAATCCCACAATTATCTTCAAAACGAATCTTAGTTACACCCATTTCTTCTTTTAAAAATTTAATGACTTTTTTCGCTTCAGGAGAATCTGCTTTCCATTCGATACCCGCATAAATATCTTCGGAATTTTCCCGAAAAATCACCATATCGGTCAGTTCAGGGTGTTGAACAGGTGACGGCACTCCTTCAAACCAACGTACAGGGCGTACACAAACATAGAGGTCGAGCTCTTGGCGTAAAGCCACATTCAATGAACGAATACCGCCACCCACAGGTGTGGTTAATGGCCCCTTAATCGAAACAACAAATTCCCGCAGCGCCTCAAAAGTTTCTTCAGGCATATATGTTCCGTAGATTTTATCTGCCTTTTCACCACAGTAAACTTCCATCCATTCGATCGAACGTTTGCCACCATATGCTTTTTGAATTGCTGCATCCACAACAGCTTTCATGGCTGGTGTAATATCAACACCAATACCATCCCCTTCTATAAAAGGAATGATTGGATGATTTGGAACATTCAGTGACAAGTCCGCATTTACAGTAATTTTGCTACCATCAGCAGGCACTACGATCTTCTGATAACCCATTGTTGAGGTTCTCCCTTTTATTATAGTTGGCAAATCCAAAATAATTGCCAAATCGACAATATTTCTAACCATTCTTAACGCATATCAGTCTAGTCTAATTTGTACATTTTTTGAGATTTATACGAGGAATAACAACATTTCTCTACTGAATAAAGCACATTGTTCCATTATTTAATGTCATTTAATTCATCATTTTTTATATAAATCAATATTCTCAATCACCTCGAATATTGAAAAATAAAAGTATTAGCTATGTTTTTCCACACAAAGAAATTTTCCAAGAGTCGGATCTTCTCCATGTTTCACACTGTAAACACAAGTAGTTAATTCTTATTTTTTAAATGATAGCCACTCTATCCAACATATCAGCAGCCAAAATAACTACAAAACCCCCCAATCGGATCTTTAAAAGTGAGAGCTAATATACCTTTTCACTATAAGCTTTATTTTCAATTTTTTGATTTGATATTCGTTATTTAATTTAAAAATTTATAACATTTTGACAATAGATTAATGACCAAACTGGCCACCTTAAAACCACAATATATTCATATATTTCATTGTATTAAAATACGCACCACAATAGAACACAAACAAAAATCTGTAAATTTATTTTGATTACTGGTATTTTTTGCCATTGCTTTTAATTTAAAAATAAAATTATTAAAAACAACATCATCAACTTAAGATTAATTACAAAAATATTTCACTTTTACTATATGTTTTCACATGAATTTTAATGAAAGAATAAATCGAAATTCATTTTTTGATTCCTTCTGTCTATCCTATAGCCTCCAATCAAATTAACCATCTTTGCAATTATTATTTAGTCTTAAAATCTTTAACATTATTCCTGTTTTTTTAAATCGCAATGAATTTTGAATTAATTACGATTCAACCTAACTCATGGATGTAAATAATGGATCAAACTTACAGTAAAGAAGAGAAACGAGGCCGTATACGCGGTATCGTCGGCGCAGCTTCAGGAAACTTAGTAGAATGGTTTGATTTTTATATTTATGCTGTATTTGCGGCATATTTCACTAAAGCATTAACTGCACCAGATATGGACTCCGGTACTCAAGCCATTTATGTATGGGGTGTCTTTGCAGCCAGCTTCTTTATGCGACCAATTGGTAGCTGGGTTTTCGGACGAATTGCTGATAAACATGGCCGCAAAAAATCAATGGTCATTTCAATCTGTCTTATGGCAGTAAGCTCTTTCTTATTTGCCGCACTCCCAACCTATGAACAAGTTGGGATGGCAGCACCTTTCCTACTTTTACTTGTTCGCCTGCTGCAGGGTTTATCTGTAGGTGGTGAATATGGTGCTGTCGCAACCTATATGAGTGAACTTGGCTTAAAGGGTCAACGAGGCTTTTTTGCTTCTTTCCAATATGTCACCTTGTCAGGTGGTCAGTTATTAGCAAGTTTGCTCGGTGTTATTATGCTGGCATTCCTATCAGAGCAGCAATTGCTTGATGGCGGCTGGCGTATTCCTTTTGTCATTGGTGGTATTGCTGCAATTATCTCCCTACTTGCACGTAGTCGTTTGGAAGAAACATTATCTAGCGAAGACAGTGATAAAGAAGAATCAGGAAGCTTAAGTGAACTGTTTAAAAATCACTGGAAAACCTTCTTATTGGTCGTAGGTTATACCTCTGCGGGTTCCCTCACCTTCTATGTGATTACAGTATATTCAAAGACCTACCTCACCAATATGGGTGTGGATAGTAAGACTGTCGGATTCATTATGACAGCTTCACTATTTATCTTTATGCTTGCACAACCTGTGTTTGGTGCTATTTCTGACCGCATTGGTCGTCGTGCTGCAATGCTTGCGTTCAGTGGAACTATGGCAATTTTCATCTATCCAGTTATGGTGATCTGGATGCCACATTTCAGTTACTCACCATTGATGGTTGCACTGCTACTTATTTTCCTGATGATGTTACTCAGCTTCTATACCTCTATCAGTGGATTGGTTAAGGCAGAAATGTTCCCGCCACATGTTCGTGCATTGGGTGTTGGTTTCTCTTATGCTGTGGGGAATGCAATCTTTGGCGGTTCTGCACCATCTGTAGCACTACAGTTCAAAGCAGCCGGTATTGAAAGCACCTTCTTCTTCTATGTGATTTTCATGTTAGTGATCTGTTTCTTGTGTAGTTTTAAATTACCGAAAGAGCCAGAATATCTAAAACATGACCACTAAATAACATGGTTAAGTCATAAATAGCTTGTGATCACTGATTAAAATTTGAGATCTACACTATTCAAATAAGCTGTACTATCCAAAGGTGGTACAGCTTTTTTATTATATGGTTTCGCTTCAATAGACGCTGTTTTTTCCAGTTGTTTAGCTTAATTTTATGCAATGGTAAATTGCAAAAAGATAAAACCTCCCCCATCTACTCTAAAAACCTCGTACCTTAAGATCGCCCATCTAAGAAAAATGTATTTACAACTCAAGCTTGGTAAATAAATAAAGTTGAAGAATACAAAGCGTAATCTGATATAGTAGCGCACATATCGTAGTCTTTATCTTTACCCAACTCTCTTCAAACGGGTAACTTTATCAAACTCAAAAATTTTATTGATATTTATTAGTGGTCTAAAGTGAAAATTGTCATTCTTAATAAACCTTATGACGTCCTCTCCCAGTTTCGTAAAGACGAAGCACATATGACGATGTCAGACTTCGTAGATGACTCGACTTTGCGTTTGGCGGGTCGTCTCGATATGGACTCTGAAGGTTTAGTTTTTTTAACTGATCATGGTGGTTTAAATCAGTACATTACCAATCCTGCCAATAAGAAATTTAAAACTTATGTGGTGCAAGTTGATGGTGATGTGACTGAAGAAGCCCTTGAACAGTTGCGCAAAGGTGTTGAGCTAAAAGATGGTATGACTTTACCTGCTCAAGCGAATAAAATAGAACAGCCTGGATGGTTGTGGGATCGTGATCCACCTGTACGCTTTCGTGCGAACATTCCAACATCTTGGATTGAAATTTCGATTTGCGAAGGCCGTAACCGCCAAGTACGTCGTATGACTTCAGCTGTCGGTTTCCCTACTTTACGTTTAATTCGTACCAAAATTGGTGCAATTGACTTGGTACAAATGGGTTTACAGCCTGGTGAAACCAAAGAAATTGAACCATTGCTTTATCCTGACTTCCAAAATATTCCTGCGGACGAACCTTATCGTTCACGATCTTATGTGAAGAAACCTGGTGGTACAGGTGGAAAACCAATTGTTCGCAAGAATAAAGATGGTTCAACAAAAAAGTCAGGCACTAAACGTATCTGGCAAATGGAAGATGGTGAAAAACCACGTCGTAAGACCAATGGTACCACTCGTCCAAATACCAAAACCCCACGTGGTCGTGGACGTAATGGTCGATAGGATTTAGTTATTCGAAGCCATTAATCGATTGTCGCATATTATAAAAATGCCTAATGAAATTCATTGGGCATTTTTATTTTTATAATTTAAAAAAACTCAAGACCAATTAAAACCAATCTCCCCCTCATCATTTAAATTGATTCATACAAAACTTGCAAATAAATTACTTAAACAAAGATTTATTCCCTCAATAAAAAAGCCGATGCTTATGCATCGGCTTTTCTCACCAACAAGATCGTTGGTTTATAGCATTTAAAACTTAAACATTAGCAAGTGTAGCGTTAAGCGTAGCACTTGGACGCATTACAGCTTCAACTTTAGCCGTATCAACTGCATAGTACCCACCGATATCCGCTGGCTTACCTTGAACAGCAGCAAGTTCAGCAAGAATTTTGTCTTCGTTCTCAGCTAATGCTTTTGCAAGTGGTTCAAACTTGGCTTTTAATTCAGCATCGTCATTTTGAGCAGCAAGTGCTTCAGCCCAGAATTTCGCAAGGTAGAAATGGCTACCACGGTTGTCTAGCTCACCCGTACGGCGAGATGGAGACTTATCATTATCTAACAATTGACCTGTTGCTTGATCCAATGTCTTCGCCAACAACTTAGCACGCGCATTGTCTTCTTTAATACCTAACTCTTCTAAAGAAACTGCTAATGCCAAGAATTCACCAAGAGAATCCCAACGCAAGTGGTTTTCTTCTACAAGCTGTTGTACGTGTTTAGGCGCTGAACCACCCGCACCTGTTTCGTACATCCCACCGCCCGCCATTAACGGAACGATAGATAACATTTTCGCAGAAGTACCCAGTTCCATGATTGGGAACAAGTCAGTTAAGTAATCACGTAAAATGTTACCTGTCACTGAAATTGTATCCAAACCACGAGCAACACGTTCAAGCGTATAACGCATTGCACGTACTTGTGACATGATTTGGATATCAAGACCCGCTGTATCATGATCTTTCAAGTATTTTTGTACTTTCTTGATCAATTCATTTTCATGCGGGCGGTATGGGTCAAGCCAGAAGATTGCAGGCATACCTGAGTTACGCGCACGCGTTACTGCAAGTTTTACCCAGTCACGAATCGGTGCGTCTTTCACCTGACACATACGCCAGATATCGCCTTCCTCAACGTTTTGTGACATCAACACTTCACCAGTCTCAAGATCTGTGATGTTTGCAACACCTGCTTCAGTGATCTCAAAAGTTTTGTCATGTGAGCCGTATTCTTCAGCTTTTTGCGCCATCAAACCAACGTTTGGCACAGTACCCATAGTACGTGGGTCAAAATTGCCATTCCACTTACAGAAATTGATCATTTCTTGGTAAATACGTGCGAATGTTGACTCTGGCATAACAGCTTTACAATCATACTGCTTACCATCAGCTCCCCACATCTTACCACCGCCACGAATCATCGCTGGCATAGATGCATCTACAATCACATCATTTGGTGAATGGAAGTTGGTAATACCTTTCGCTGAATCGACCATTGCAAGTGCAGGACGGTGTTCTTGACAAGCATGAAGATCTTCGATGATCTCTTCACGCAATGATGTTGGTAAAGTTGCAATCTTCTCATAAAGACCAGCCATACCGTTATTGACGTTAATACCTAACTCGTCAAATAACTTGGCATGCTTTTCAAATGCTTCTTTATAGTAAATTTTTACACAGTGACCGAATACAATCGGGTGTGAAACTTTCATCATCGTTGCTTTTACATGCAACGAAAATAAAATGCCCGCTTCACGGCAATCATCAAGTTCTTTTTCATAGAAATCGCAAAGCGCTTTTTTGCTCATAAACATTGAGTCGATGATTTCGCCATCAAGTAATGCAACTTTTGGCTTCAGCACAATGCTCTCACCATTTTTGGTGATAAGTTCCATTTTGACGTTACGCGCACGGTCAAGGGTCATTGACTTTTCACCGTGGTAGAAATCACCCTCATCCATATGAGAAACATGTGTTTGAGACCACTGTTTCCATTCGTTCATTGAATGTGGATGTTTCTTGGCATAGTTTTTCACTGCAGCAGGTGCGCGACGGTCAGAGTTACCTTCACGTAACACTGGATTCACCGCTGAACCAAGGCATTTGCTATAACGTACCTTAATTGCTTTTTCTTCTTCAGTTGTTGGATTTTCAGGATAGTCAGGGATTGCATAACCCTTTGACTGAAGTTCCTTAATACATGCGCTCAACTGAGCAACAGATGCACTGATATTTGGGAGTTTGATAATGTTAGTGTCTGGATCTTGAGTAAGACGCCCTAGCTGTGCAAGGTTGTCAGATACTTTCTGTTCATCGCTTAAGTATTCCGCGAATTCTGCAAGAACACGAGCAGCTACAGAAATATCAGTTTTGACAATCTCTACGCCAGCTGGCTTAGTAAAGGTCTCAATGATCGGCAGTAGCGAATAAGTCGCCAACAATGGCGCCTCGTCAGTCAGTGTGTAAATGATTGTTGACTTTCCACCAGCCATATATAGCCCCTTGCTTTAGATTGTGTTTTGAGAACCGAGCTTGTGACCCAGCTCTTACGAACCGACTTGCTTAAATTTAACCCCAAGAGTATCAGCCTTCCTGCTATTTCAGTCAACGTAAGATCTGTGATAACGACATTTCGTAAAAAAATGGTACATCACAAATATTGCATTAATAGCAATATTTGCACAAAAATTAATCACTTTCTTGTAAAAATAGCCATTCCGACCAAGAGCAACAACAATCCATACCATCTTCTTCTTTATTGTTTTAAACATTAAAAATTTTATCTTGCTGATTCTTACAAACAGAGCAACCAATTAAAAACCATTGAAAACACATCGACGCGCTTCAGCGACATAAAACAAGCCGAACAGCACAAAAAAAATCAGCTAGATACTGTTTAAATTTTAAATCATTCAAGTCTGTCTAAAAAGTGAATGAGCAAATGAATGGAAAATTTATTTATTCCCCAATACTCTGGTCACGATATGACAATAAATATGCTTTGGTTAACTTATACTCACAAAACAACAATACTTTTACCTTGAATAGTAAGTCAAAAAATCGTTATTAATAAATTACATGTTTAATTTTTCATCACATCATTAATGAAAAAATAAGCTTCAATGATGTATTTCCTATCCCCAAATTAATATTAAAACTGTAGAGGTAATATGTTAATGCTATTACTCATCGCAATACTTATTCAAATCATCTCACTCTGGGCCGTTTTCTTTTTTGCACTTGATCGGACAATCGGTAGTATCACCACGATTGTCATTGCGATTCTGAGTGCAGTGATCAGCCCATGGTCTCTCATCCTTGGTCTCCCGCTTATTCTTATCAGTTTAGTTTTACTGATTGAGCCACTGCGAATGCAAGTTTTGACTAAACCAGCTTATAAAACATTAGCCAATGCAATGCCAAGCATGAGTAGCACTGAACGTGAAGCATTGGATGCGGGTACCAGTTGGTGGGAAAAAGAATTATTTATGGGGGCGCCAGATTGGGAAAAATTTAACAATTACCCCTACCCGACGCTTAGTAATGAAGAGCAATCTTTTTTAGATCATGAGGTTGAACAACTCTGTCAGTTGCTAGATGAATGGGAAATTCATCAAAATAAAGACCTGAACGCAGAGACATGGCAATTTATTAAAGACAATGGCTTTTTTGGACTTATCATCCCTAAAACTTATGGTGGTCGTGAATTTAGCTCTTTTGCACAAAGTCGCATTATGAGCAAAATCGCTTCACGCTCATTAACCACTGCCGTAACCTGTATGGTGCCTAACTCATTAGGGCCGGGTGAGCTTTTACTGAATTATGGTACAGATGAACAAAAAAATCGTTATTTGCCCGGCTTAGCCAAGGGTGAAGAAATTCCTTGTTTTGGACTAACCAGTCCTGAAGCGGGTTCTGATGCTGGAGCGATTCCTGACACTGGGGTAGTTTGTTATGGGGAGTTCGAAGGTCAACAAGTGCTTGGCTTAATTATGAATTTCTCAAAACGCTGGATTACCTTAGCACCCGTTGCAACCGTAGTCGGTCTGGCCTTCAAACTGTATGACCCAGATGGCTTATTGGGAGATAAAACTAAAACTGAGTATGGTATTACATGTGCACTTATACCCGCCTCTCATGCAGGCGTAGAAGTTGGACCTAGGCACCATCCGGGTGGTTCTCCATTTATGAATGGCACAGTTGAAGGTAAGGACGTCTTTATTCCGATTGACTGGATTATTGGGGGCGCAAAAAATGCTGGGAATGGCTGGCGTATGCTGATGGAATGTCTGGCTGTTGGACGCGGTATTTCCCTTCCTGCATTGTCTACAGCCGCAGGTGAAATGACGTATTTATCTGTAGGTGCATTCGCTAAAATTCGTCAACAATTTAAATTATCAGTCGGTAAATTTGAAGGGGTCCAAGAAGTTAGCAGTGACATCGTCAGCCATACCTATATGCTTGAAGCTTTCCGCTATTTAGTCACTTGCGGTTTAAATCAAGGTGGCAAACCCGCTGTTATGACCGCAATGGCAAAATACTACGCCACTGAAACGATGCGAAAAATCGTCAATCATGGTATGGACATCACAGGTGGTCGTGGTATTCAACAAGGTCCGCGTAACTTTCTTGCCAATATGTATCAAGCTATTCCGATCTCGATAACGGTTGAAGGAGCAAATATCTTAAGCCGTTCGTTGATGATCTTTGGTCAAGGTTCAATGCGTTGCCATCCTTATTTATTTGAGGAATTACAATTGTTACAGGCCGCAGATAAAGCTTCTGCCTTAAACACATTTAACACCATGTTATATCAACATTTAGGCTACACTTTAAACCGTGGAGCTCGTGCATTCACTTATGGATGGTTTGGGGCAAGTAATCAACGACCTGACTCATCAGATGCTTTTACTCAACCTTATTATAAAATCATCAATCGCTTCAGTACTGATTTTGCCCTAACCGCAGATATGTGTCTTGGACTATTAGCTGGTGATATTAAACGTAAAGAAATGCTCTCAGGGCGATTAGCTGACATTCACTCCAAAATGTTTATTGCGACAGCCATACTCAAATTTTATGAAAATGGTCAAAGATCCACGCAAGAACAGGTACATGCCAAACTTGCATTAGATGAAACGCTTTATGATGCCCAAGAAGCATTTTATGGCTTATTTGATAATTTTCCGATTCAAATTGCATCAAGTCTGGTTAAATTTGTTTGTTTCCCATTTGGTCGACCGATCAAGAAACCGAGTGATCGTCAAAAGAGTGAAGCAGCAGAACTGCTCATGCAAGATAACCCATTCCGAGATTATTTAAAAACGCAGGTT
Organism: Acinetobacter legionensis; assembly: GCF_048551735.1. NCBI lineage: Bacteria > Pseudomonadati > Pseudomonadota > Gammaproteobacteria > Moraxellales > Moraxellaceae > Acinetobacter > Acinetobacter legionensis. Next base: position 178,965 of record NZ_JBIMBV010000005.1, on the reverse strand, counting down.
TATTATACTGTTGATCCGAATGATGCTTTTGGCCGAATGGAAGCCACCTTCAATCTACTCTCAACCGTTGAAGACGATTGGAACAACTTTAAAAAAGCGGAATCTAAAGGTGAATATCAGGGGCTAACATTTGAAGAGCGCATACAGGATGCAGTCACTCGTGGCTTAATCAGCGATGATTTAGCCACAAAATTAACCCAATATAATGCCCTGCGTTATGACAGTATGCTCACAGATATTTTTGATGAAAAATTAGAGCAGGTATTGGTATTAGAAAATCCTCATCTTCACTCAACTTAAATCTATTTGGCAAATGCCATTTAAGAGATAAGGGGATATAAAACGTTGACCATAAACAGCGATTCACCATCGCTGTTTTTTAACATAGACATATTGCCAATGGGTTATTTTGTTATTTCGGTATAGTGTTAAAAATATAACAGCTGAGGAAAAAAGCAATGTCTCAACAAGATTATGAAAATGGCTTAAAAGTCCGTACAGAAGTGATGGGAGAAAGTTTTGTAAAACGCGCTCAAGATAACACTGTTCCTTTTACAAGACCTTTGCAAGACTGGATCAATGAGCATGCATGGGGTTCAACTTGGCAACGTGAGGGTGTTTTACCACGTAAATACCGCTCTTTGATTACCATTGCATTTTTGGTTGCGCAGAAAAGCCCAACCGAACTTAAAGGTCATATTCGTGGCGCATTAAATAATGGCGCGACAGTTGAAGAAATTCAGGAAGTATTATTACACAGCCTACCTTACTGTGGCGCCCCAGCGACACAAGAAGCATTTCGTGCTGCACTCGAAGTCATCAATGAATACCAAAAGGTAGATTCATAAACAATTAATGCGATCAAATTCTTCAATATAGGCCATGCTCCAACATGTTGCCTGTATTGCTGAGTTAATTCCAAAACACATTAAAACTATAAAAAAACTCATCTACTTCAAAGCGAACATGGTATCCCAACTGAGTTAACTCAGAAGAAAGCCCCCGAATATCCTCTAAAGCTAGATGTTTAGGTAAAACTGTAAAAACAGCAGTATTGCCCTGCTTGGCATTTTCTTCAATCATTTGAGCTAAACGAAATTTATATAGCTCTATATTTAAGTTAGAATTGGCTGCCAATTGTTTTGCGTCTTCAGCATGAATAAACATGATTAAATTTCCATATTATTGTTTTCCACGATATCACTACAAGATATAAATAAATATCGGAATACGCTGTATGCTTTATGTTCGAAAGCACATGCACAAAAATATACTCACGAAAAAATTTTTATAGCCATAAAAAGCTTATAAAATTCTCACACATATCTTCAGAATTAACTTGTATAAAAGTTTGAACATAAAAATTAAATTAAATCCAGTGCTTTATTTTGGTGGAATTTAATTTTTTGTATTTAAAAAGTAAATGATAATTGTTATTATTTACTTAATTTTTAACCTTTCTTATTTGATTGCCTATGAATAGCCAGACTGAACTCGATGTCCTAAACGCATCTGTTTCAACTCCGACTGTATCAACACGAGCTAAATCCGCACACTCTCTCATACAATATCGCGTCATGATTGCCTACCGTTTTGCTCTGGCAATTCTTGGTGGTTACCTGCTTGCATCCATGTCCGCTATAGTGATTGCAAAAACATTTGCCGATTATCGTGCTGCCGCTGCAATGAGCGCCACACTTCTTGCTTTCTGTATTCACTGTGCCGCATTCATTTGGGTTTTTATGGTCAATAAGACATTAAAAGCCAGCTTAGGCATACTTGTTCCAAGTATCATTTTATTTGTCATTTATAAAATGATGGGGAATTAAGATGCGCGTAGATGCAAAAGTTGAAGGTCCACGCCAATCCATGTCATGGTTACATACATGGGCAAGCTTAATTCTTGGTTGGTTACTTTATGCAATTTTTTTGACAGGAACATTGAGTTTCTTTCAGTCTGAAATAACTGCTTGGATGAAACCTGAAATTCATCAATCTGTTCCAAGTGATTCTCAAGTACAGCAAACGCAGGTTGCTTTAAATTATTTACAAAAAAATTATCCTGATGCAGGTAGTTGGTCAATTCAATTACCCAACTCCAGACAAACCACAACTGAGTTAAATATCCGCAAAAAAGGTGAAGATCTACAAGCACGTCGTGGTGGAGAAAGAATCACCCTAGACAGTGCAACTGGACAAGTCATTGAGGCTCGAGATACGCGCGGTGGTGGATTTCTCTATCGCTTTCACTTTGAATTGTATGGATTTGATCGTATTTGGGCCCGTTGGATCGTCGGTTTGGCTACTATGCTGATGTTTGTGGCAATTATTAGTGGCATTATCACCCATAAAAAAATTTTTAAAGACTTCTTTACTTTCCGTTCCGGTAAAGGGCAACGATCTTGGTTAGATGCACACAATGCCACAGCTGTTTTTGCCCTACCCTTTCACATTATGATTACATTCAGTGGTTTGTTATTGCTGATGTTTATGTTTATGCCTTGGGGAATCAACCAAGTTTATAAAGATCGACAAGAGTTTTTTCAAGAAATGCGCGGAGGCGCAGTTCAGCAAAATAATTCTCGCAATAGAAATGTTGAAAATCGCTCAGTATCTGCAAATACATCCCAAGCTCGAGGCATCACTGAACAACGCTCACGAGGAGAAAGAGGCAAACAACATGAACAAGAAGCAGGATATCCTGCACCACTTACGAGCTTAACACCACTTATTATAGCAGCTCAGGCACAATGGAAAGAAAATCCAATTGCCTCTATTCAAATCCTTGCGCCAAATACATCCAATGCCACCATTGAACTTCGTGCTTTATATGCAAAAAGTGTGGTAGAACGTGGTGTTTACCCAATTTTGAAATTCGATGGTGTAACTGGTAAAGACATCAATGAAACTGTTCAAACAAAGAATGCATCTATCCCGATGGGAATTTACAATGTTGTGACTGTATTGCATGAAGCTCGAGGTCTTGATTTAACCTTCCGCTGGTTATTGTTCTTCTCTGGCGTAATAGGTACCTTAATGATTGCAACTGGACTTATTTTATGGTGTGTCAAACGTGCACCTCAACAACAAAAGCAAGGCTATAAATCATTTGGTTATCGTTTTGTTGAAGTGATGAATATTGCTGCTGTGATTGGACTACCTATCGCATGTGCAAGTTATTTCTATGCCAATCGTTTCATCCCATTTGAGATAGAAACACGTTTAAATTGGGAAATTCGTGCTTTCTTTATCGCATGGTTAGCTACGTTAATTTATGCAGCGATTCGTCCACACCGTCAGGCTTGGCTTGAGCTTCTAGCTTTTGCTAGTGTTGCTTTTGCACTACTGCCTATTGTCAACTTTACCACGGGTGGTCAAGCATTTTGGAACAGCATTGCCAATGACCAATGGATGATTGCCTCTTTTGATTTAATGACATGGGTACTCGCCATTTTATTTTTCTTGTCATTTTATAAAGTTAAAAAGCACAAAGGACTTCCTGTCAAAAAATCTAGAAATGCACCATCAAATAAGGAGATTTCAGCGTGATTTTCTTCTTACTGGTTTGGTCTTTGTCTAGCTTGGCTTTTATTGCACTTGCCAGTGCAATGTCAAAGCATCAAAAACAGATGTATGGACAGGAGTTAACAGCTCAACAAACACGACTCGCTTCTATTTTAGGTTGGACTTTACTGCTTATTTCACTGATCATTTGCGTAATATCAGGGCCGCTTAGTAGTATGCTCAGTTTTTGGATTGGCATTCTGACATTTTCAGCATTATTTGTGGGTGCCTTATTAACCTATTACAGTTTAAAAGTGAAATTTGTTGCCTGCTTTTGTGCGGGAATGAGCTTTGTCACCAGCGTGATCCTACTCATTTAAACTGTTTCAAAAAATCAGTTATACTCATAAGCCAATCTCTAGATTGGCTTTTTTTATCAAATTTATTGCTTAGTGTTGGTATTTTTATGTCTAAACCACTTTCAATCCCTTCAGAACTACTCAATCGTGCTGCAATGGGTAATCCAGCAGCACAATTTGAACTTGCTGAAATATATATGCAAAGTGAAGATGAAGATAACAATCAACTTGCAGAAGAATGGGCTCTTAAAGCAGCACAATTAGGCCATGTTGAAGCCATGTATTGGTTAGGTGAAGGCTATGCTTATTATGCAAAAGATATCCTTGAAGAAGATCCTAAAGAAGCCAAGGCTTATTTTGAACATGCCCACCGCTGGTTAGAGCAAGCGGTCAAACATCAACATCCTGCTGCGATTTTAGAGTTATCCAATTTCTATCGCCGTGGGGATGTGGTTGAAAAGGATCTGGTGAAATCAGTCGAATTGGTTGAGCAAGCAGCAAAACTGGGTGAAGTTCAAGCCATGCGTGATCTTGTTTGTATTTACGAACACGGGATGGGGGTTGATGTTGATGAAGAAAAAGCTGATTTTTGGGCTGAAAAAGCCAAGTCAGCTGAAGACACTTCGGTATAATTGATAAATTTCAGCCCACATTAGTCAAACCACCTAATTATTCATACAAATGATTGCTATCAAGTCATTGATCATAAATAAAGCTTATATTTTTGTATGAACTTTTAGAACAGTTGGTTATCAATTCATTTTTACTTTTGAATCCTAGATGGTGATCCTACCGTGGGGCGACATGGATGTCGCCGTTGGGCGGGGGTATATGAGCAAAAATAAAGCACTGCTTTGTTTGCAGCGCAAGAGCCCTGTTAAACAAAAGATTTTTGTCATCTTTTGATCTCTGAAAAGTGAGGCATCGCCTACGCAAAGCTATTTAAACTTTGAATGTAAGGTGTGGCATTGCAAACTTTTTTATAATCAAATAATTTATTTTTCCATGCAATTGATTTAATTAAAAATATTTATTAGAAGAAACTATATTCTTGTGTCTAAGTTTTTTGACATGTTGACTATAGAATGAGCTTAAATTTGATTCACTCATTTAATTACCTAAATGCACAAAAATTACATCTAAATCTTGTTTAGGTACAAAGTTTTTCTCAACCATTTGGAACTGTGTCGGACTAATTTTATTGACTTTACCTTTCCAGCAAAACGATACCAACTCTCCCGGATCACGTTCAATGATCAATTTAAAATTTTCGATCGGTTTTGCCCAATTTGCCCCAGTAGTCAAAATATAACTCAGTGCATTAAAAGGCGAATGTTCCGACTGTGCTTTTTTCAAGCCTTTCTTAAAATTACTGTCCATACAAAATTGTTGATTATATTCATCTGGATATAGTGCAACCGAACCACCCACTAAAGGTTTATATTGATGTTTGACCTGTGTAATTGAATTGGCTTTAAAAGTTTGCTTCCAGCTATAAACCACTTGTGAAGACCAGTTGATGACTTCGTCTGGATTTTTAGGCAAAATACTTTTTACTTTAGGGTTTGAACAGCCTTTTAGTTTCTTTTCAAATATCCCATATTCATCAGTTTTGCGATTCCAAGGATTTAACATTTCAGTTTGTGAAAAGCCACATTGCTTAAATAACTCAGTGACATCAATTGCTTTAGACTTTTCATCTCTTTGTATAAATGTCTGCACATGCATTGTCGGTTGAACCGCTTTTCCATTAACCTGAATTTTAAAACTTTTTAATAATTCCTCAGTATGGGCAAAATCGGATTCAAAAGTATTATCAACGCGTGGTAAAGGGAATAAAACAGTTTCAGTAATATCTTGATTACTGAGGTTTTTAAATTGATAATCAACCTTAATTAATTTTTTACTAATGAATAAGTCTTCACGTTGCATTGCAATATTTTTATTTTTAAGGTACTCAATTCCCCCTGTTCCCACATAGCCCGTAGAGTCATTAGCAAAAGCAGATGTCGCTGTCAGAATCGATGTGATCAATACGATTTTTTTCATTCTATTTCATCCAAATCAGTTAATCTAAATCAGGAAATTCTATTGTTTGATAATGCACACAATAAATGGATTCATCAAAAATAATATTTGTAGCAATCTGTTTGATAATTTGTTCTTGCAAAAGAATTTCTTTTTCTAAAACTTCATTCCAATAGATTGAGTTTTCTGAAAAATTCTCATAATAATCCAGTACTTCAATCATAGCATTAAACAAAGCCACTAAATACTGGCTTTTGTTTTGATTTGATACCATCAAGAAAAACGCATCCAAAGAAATCACTTCAATGGCCTCTAATTCCTCATAATCATCGGCATATTCATCTACAGAATCATTTGATTGTCGAATTCTCTTTTGATAATCAATTAAATTTTCTTGATCAATATCATGAAACAATTGTTTTTTATCAATTTTTATTTGATAATTTTGTTCAATAGAAGATTGAAAGTTTGGTAATTTTTCATAAAAAGCAAAAATAGCTTTCACTAAACTTTTCCGCTGTTCAAGAGAAGCCTGCTCAATGGCTTGCCTCAATGCAAAACTATGCTGATCAATTACTTTTAAAATATCCATAAACTCACTGTCTCAATATTTACTTTTCAAAACCGAAACCACCTCACAGAAAAAGCAAAGTACTTTTGATCGTTAAAAATACTGCAATCCCAGATACATGCCTCAGTGACTTAGCAACCATTAAAAAGCATCATCTTGGTTTATTTTTGTTTATAGATCAATAAATACGGATCTTATTTTTGCATAGATTCTCTATTTAAAAACAATTCTATCTTTTAGTTGAATATTAACCAACTACATTTGAACTCTATTAAAATCTAGGTACAATAGTCGCCAGTCGAGGGATGCTGCGACTTTTTCACAGGCACATAAATGTGAAATCGCTAGGCTCGACGATTCGGTCAGACTTTCGTGCTGGTCAACAACGGCATCCGCGAACTGAATGATCAATATTTTTTTAATATAAAGGAGATCGTGATGAACGCGGTTAATGCTTCATTTACAGATTATAAAGTTGCAGATATTTCCCTAGCTGACTACGGTCGTAAAGAAATCAAACTAGCTGAAGCAGAAATGCCAGCATTGATGGGCTTACGTAAACGCTATTCAGCAGCAAAACCACTTGCTGGTGCAAAAATTCTTGGTTGTATTCATATGACCATTCAAACTGCTGTTTTAATTGAAACACTGGTTGAATTAGGCGCCGAAGTACGTTGGACTTCATGTAACATCTTCTCAACTCAAGACCATGCAGCAGCAGCAATTGCAGCATCTGGTGTTCCAGTATTCGCCTGGAAAGGTGAAACTGAAGAAGAATACATGTGGTGTCTTGAACAACAAATCAATGTTAATGGCACGCCTTGGGATGCCAACATGATTCTTGATGATGGTGGTGATTTAACTGCTGTTGTTCATGAAAAATACCCTGAACTTATTGCTAAAATCCACGGTATTACAGAAGAAACCACAACAGGTGTTCAACGCTTAAACGAAATGTTTCGTGATGGTACTTTAAAAGTTCCTGCAATTAACGTAAATGATTCGATCACGAAATCTAAAAATGACAATAAATATGGTTGCCGTCATTCATTAAATGACGCAATCAAACGTGGTACAGATATGTTGTTATCTGGTCGCCGTGCGCTTGTGATTGGTTATGGTGATGTCGGTAAAGGTTCTGCTCAATCACTTCGCCAAGAAGGTATGATTGTCCGTGTAACTGAAATTGATCCAATCTGTGCAATGCAAGCATGTATGGACGGTTATGAAGTTGTTTCTCCATATAAAAATGGTGTACAAACAGGTAAAAAAGAAGATATTAATCTAGACCTTCTTCAAAATACTGACTTGATCGTGACGACTACGGGTAACTTTCACGTATGTGATTCTGCAATGTTAGATACATTAAAAGCTGGTTCAGTTGTATGTAATATCGGACACTTTGATACTGAAATCGATACAAACTATTTACGTGGTTATAAGTGGGTTGAAGTTAAGCCTCAAGTACACCAAGTGTATCGTACAGAAAATGAAAATGATTATCTGATTCTTCTTTCAGAAGGTCGTTTAGTTAACCTTGGTAATGCAACTGGTCACCCTTCGCGAGTGATGGATGGTTCTTTTGCAAACCAAGTATTAGGTCAAATGCACTTATTCGCAGAAAAATTTGCTGATCTCCCAGAAGATCAAAAAGCAGCACAGATCCGTGTTGAACTGATTCCTAAGAAGTTAGATGAAGAAGTTGCTGCAGCAATGGTTGCTGGTTTTGGTGGTGTATTGACGCAATTGACTCAAGTTCAAGCAGATTACTTGGGCGTTGCAGTTGAAGGTCCATTTAAATCTGAGGCTTATAAGTACTAAGTTTTAATCCCCTCTCCCTAGCTTTCTTCCTAAGGGAGAAGCAATATTCATTTACTGATTAATGAATTAAAAGCTAAGTCCTCTCTTTTTAAGAAAGGACTTAGGAGAGGCTAAAACAAATTAAAAAAGTATGAATAAAAAAGGATTTAACCATGACCAAACGTGTTCCAATTTCGTTTGAGTTTTTCCCGACCAAAACTGATGCAGGGGCGGAAAAACTTAAGCTTGTTCATCAAGAATTACAGCTTTTAAATCCAGAGTTTTTCTCGATTACTTATGGGGCTGGTGGTTCTACTCGTGAGCGTACACTAGCCGCAATTGCTGACTTTAATGGTAAAGGCACACCTGTTGCCCCTCACCTTTCATGTATTGGTGATGATAAAGTACGTATTGCTGAATTACTCGATATCTATAAGGCTCAAGGAATTGATCGTATTGTTGCGCTTCGAGGTGACTTACCTTCTGGTCAAGTCGGCCTAGGTGAGCTTCCTTATGCGACTGATTTGGTCCGTTTTATTCGTGAATACTCAGGTGATCATTTTAAAATTGAAGTTGCAGCATATCCTGAAATGCACCCACAAGCTGACAACTTTGATGCAGACATCAAGCACTTTGCTGAAAAAGTCAAAGCAGGTGCAAATGCAGCCATCACTCAATTTTTCTTTAATCCAGATGCCTATTTCTATTTTGTAGAGCGTATCCAAAAGCAAGGAATCGATATTCCTGTTGCGCCTGGCATTATGCCAATTACCAATGCAAACAATTTAATCCGCTTTGCAGATGGTACAGGTGCAGAAATTCCACGCTGGATTCGTAAGCAACTGGCGACCTATGGTGATGATTCTGAAAGTATCAAAGCCTTTGGCCATGAAGTTGTAATCAAACTGTGTGAACGCCTTATTGCCGGAGGTGCACCAAGTTTGCATTTCTATAGCATGAATCATACTGAGCCAAACCGCCAATTGGTACTTGATCTCGGTTTAGCTTAAATCAAAATTGCATCATCCACTTGTGAGTAAAACTGCATGCCCCGCTTTTATATTGAAACTGATTTAGCTGTCGAAACTACGGTTGAACTCACTGAAACAGTATTTCATCATTGGGTCAAAGTATTGCGTGCACAAGTCGGTGAAATAGCCACCTTGTTCAATGGACAAGGTGGCGAATATGAAGTGACTTTAACAGAGGTCGCCAAAAAATCGGCCGCTGTTAAAGTCATTTCGTTTAATCCAAACAATCGTACCCCTGCTTTTACAGCGCTTCTCGGACAAGTAATGAGTAAGGGAGATCGTATGGATTATGCGATTCAAAAAGCTGTTGAATTGGGTGTATTTCAAATTCAATTACTGACGTCAGAACGCTGTGAAATGCGCTTAAAATATGATCGAGATCAAAAGAAGTTAGATCATTGGCAAGGTATAGCGATTGCAGCTTGTGAACAGTGTGGTATGAATATTGTTCCAGAGATTTTAGCGCCTATCAGCCTAAATGAGTGGATAAAAACTGAATTGCCCGAGACTAGATTTGTCCTTGCACCTGAAAAAGAGCAGACTGATGTACTCAAAGGAATTAGTCCAAATATTGCCCTTTTGATCGGCCCTGAAGGCGGTTTAAATGAAGCTGAAATTGATCAGGCAAACCAATCTGGATTTAAAAATTGGTGCATTGGTGAACGTATTTTAAGAACTGAAACTGCCCCTGTCGTTGCTTTGTCAATTTTGAATTATCAAAGATTTAAAAAGTGATGTATGTCATGTAAAATAATTGCAAATTGGATGATTTCACAGTATTTTAATCCCAAAGAAACTATTAATTAGCAAATTTTAAATAGTTGCTCCGTTAAACCTACACATTCTAAAAATAGCAGAGGTGCAAGCGCTAATGAATGATGTTCAGGAAGAGCTTCTTTCATATGATGTGAATTCTTCGAACATCAGAAAGATAACCAAAGATATCCGGATATTTTTTATTTGGGTATTTTTTACGTGCATCTGTGACGCTTTACTTTATATTTACTTATTTGATACGTCTTCAGAGCTATTAAGCAGTTGGTTTATTGTCACTGTCTTATTTGTATTATCAGCATGTTTTTTCTCCACCTATCTCTTACAGCAAAATAAAATTCAAAAATTTAAAAATATTGATCTTTTTTTTCAGTTTTCGTGTTTAATTTTAGGAAGTTTATTTGGGATTGGCGTTTATATCATCAATTTAGAATTTATGATGATGCCAAATCGGGTTGACCCATTTTTTTCATTTCTTTTATCCAGTTTTTTATTAAGTTTTTCATATGTTTTGGCAATGAATTTTCTAAACCAAAAATTTAGTTATTTTATTGCCTTATTTGTTCCCTCTGTAATCCCAATACTGACAATCCCCCTGCTTTTCCCTCAAAATACCAACGAAATCTATAGTACCATTTTCATTATTTGGTTTTCTTTACTATTCTTTAGTACTTATGCCTCACATAAAATTTATATTAATGCAGAAATATTAGAACTCAAAAATAAGTTTTTATTTAAGCAATCGCAAGAACAGCTTGGAAAATATACAGACCTTGAAATACAACTTAAAAATGAAATCTTAAAAACACAGGTCATGAAAAGTGAATTGCAACTACATAATCATTTATTAGAACAAAAAGTTAAAGAACGGACTTTTGATTTTAAACAGATGAACGACCGTTTAGAGAATCATCAGGCCAATTTAGCTTTTGCACATGAAACTGCCGGTATTCACTCTTGGGTCTGGAATATTGAAAAACGAACTTTTGAGATCTCTGACTCAAAAAGCGGTGCCGAATTTAAACAACTCAATCTAAAACACAATAGTGTAGATGAATATGTTCATCCTGATGATATTGCTAATTATAAAACAACTCTCAAGCACCATCTCAAAGGTAAAACTGAGCGTTTTGAAGCAATCTACCGAGTTAAACGAGATAATCACTGGTGTTGGATTCAAGACATTGGCAAAGTGGTTTCTAAGAATATCAATAACAAACCGCTCAGAATGGTGGGTATCCAACGTGACATTCAAAAAGAAAAGACTGACCAAGAAAAGTTAAAACTCGCAGCAAATGTTTTAGCCCAAGTGGCTGAAGGTGTTTTCATTTTAGATAATAATTTATGCTACTTAGAAGTAAACCCTTATTTTGAAAAACTCTTAGATTACAAACAACACAATATCGTTGGAAATCATCTATTTGATATTACGATCAATAATAACCCACGTACTCAGCAAATGTATAATGTGATTACCCAAAGTTTAATTCAAAAGGGAGAATTTGAATCTGAATTGCAAATTGATTTTACCTCTGGGAAAAAACTCGCACTTTGGGTACATATCAACGCAATTTATGATGAAAAAAATAAATTTTCCAATTATGTGGGCATTATTACTGACTTAACTGATCGAAAAAAACAAGAACAACGACTCTCGTATTTAGAACATTATGACATTCTCACCGATTTGCCAAATCGCTTTTATTTTAAACAACAACTGCATAATTATTTAATTCACTATTCTGATTCATTTAAAAACTTTGCGGTTTTACGCATCAACATCGACCGTTTTAAATTATTTAATGAATTTATGAGTCATAAAGAAGGTGATGAGTTATTAAAACAAGTCGCTCACAGGTTAAGATTATGTTGCCCAAATGCCTCTCTCATTGCCTATTTAAATAATGATGATTTTGCTGTGATCTATAATTTAAGTAGTAATAACATTAATATTCATCAACATACCCAACATATTTTAGATGCATTTAAACAACCTTTTGATGTTAAAGAACAAGAACAAACCATTACGATCTCAATTGGCGTTGCATTATATCCAGAGCATGGTTTACAACTCGATAGTCTCATTGGCCACGCAGAATCAGCATTACATGAAGCAAAGCGTTTAGGTGGAAATACTGTATATTTTTATTCTAATAAAAAAACACCTCTACTCAACCAAGGTATTAATTTAGAAAATGAGTTGAGAAAAGCGATTAAACACAAAGAACTAACCGTACATTATCAACCTAAAATTTGTGTTAAAACCCACCGTATTTATGGTTTCGAAGCATTAGTGCGCTGGCAACATCCAAGTTTGGGTTATATCTTGCCAGATATTTTCATTCCACTTGCTGAAGAAACTAGCCTCATTTCAGATATTGGCTTAATTGTATTACATGAAACTTGTCAACAAATACAGCAATGGCAATCGCTCGGTTTTGATCATTTTAGAGTATCGATTAATATTGTTGCTCAACAAATCTACCGTGGTCAGTTGGTTAAAGATATTGATTACGCCCTCAAAAAATATAACATTTCGGGGGATATGCTTGAATTGGAACTCACTGAATCATCTCTATTTGATAAATCTGAAGAAGTCAATTTTCTCTTACAACAATTAAAAGATCGCCATATTTCTATTTCTTTGGATGATTTTGGGACTGGTTATTCATCTTTAGCATATCTAACCAGTTACCCTTTTGATATTTTAAAAATAGATCGAGCTTTTATTTCAAAAATCGGACAAGAAAAAGATGAAGCCATCGTCAATGCGATTATTGCAATGGGCAATGCAATTGGTATTACCTTGGTGGCTGAAGGTGTTGAAACAAAAGAACAAGCGTTATTTTTAGAAAAACATGGTTGTTACATTTTACAAGGCTTTTATTTTTCTAAAGCATTGTCATCGGCAGACAGCACAAAATATTTGGAACAGCATAAACTTATAAAGATTTGTTAATTTTTTTAGACTTTATATCTATTACTTTGTTTGAAATAACTATTTTTTGACTGTCGGTATCGCTCAACAAATGTTATATTCGATTAAATTAAGTCAAACCACCAGCCTCGCTGGAACATGTAATAATCGAGATTCAGATGGATGATCAATCTTTAAAACAGCAAGCCCTTTACTATCACGAATTTCCAACACCAGGAAAAATTAGCGTTACACCAAGTAAGCAACTCGTCAATCAACATGACCTTGCGCTTGCTTACTCGCCAGGTGTAGCAGCGCCTTGTTTAGAAATTGAAAAAGACCCTTCAAAAGCAGCCCTTTATACTGCTCGTGGTAACTTGGTTGCAGTGGTCAGTAATGGTACAGCCGTTTTAGGTCTAGGTAATATTGGTCCATTAGCATCTAAGCCTGTAATGGAAGGTAAAGGCGTATTATTTAAAAAGTTTGCTGGTGTAGACGTTTTTGATATTGAAATTGCTGAAAATGATCCAGATAAAATTGTTGATATCGTTGCAGCTTTAGAACCTACTTTTGGTGGTATTAACCTCGAAGATATTAAAGCACCAGAATGTTTTTATATTGAGCAAAAACTTCGTGAACGCATGAAGATCCCTGTGTTTCATGATGACCAACACGGTACCTCAATTATTGTAGGCTCAGCTCTTCTCAATGCTTTACAATTAAATGGCAAAAAAATTGATGAAATCAAGATTGTTGCTTCGGGTGCAGGTGCTGCAGCGCTTTCTTGTTTAGACTTGCTGTGTGCAATTGGCGCTAAAAAAGAAAATATCGTGGTTGCTGACTCACGTGGTTTATTGACCACTAAACGTGAAGGCTTGGATGAGTCTAAAAAACGTTATGTACAAGATATTGAAGGAACTCAACTTGCAGATGTCATTGCGGGTGCAGATATGTTCCTTGGTCTTTCTGCGGCAGGTATTTTAACCAAAGAAATGGTTAAAGTGATGGCAGTTGATCCAATCATCTTTGCGCTGGCAAACCCAGATCCAGAGATTTTACCTGAACATGCACATGAAGTACGCCCAGACGTGATTATGGCAACTGGTCGTTCAGATTATCCGAACCAAGTAAACAATGCACTTTGCTTCCCTTATATCTTCCGTGGCGCCTTAGATGTTGGTGCTACGACGATTAATGAAGAAATGAAAATTGCCTGTGTACATGCGATTGCTCGTATGGCACATGTTGAAGCTGATGCTGCATCATATGGGGAAAAATCTGCATCATTTGGTCGTGATTACTTAATTCCGCGTCCTCTTGATCAACGCTTAATTCTTGAAATTGCCCCTGCTGTTGCACAAGCTGCAATGGATTCAGGTGTTGCAAGTCGCCCAATTGCGGATTTCTCTGCTTATCGTCAACGTCTATCTGAATTTGTTTATAATTCAGCATTGATGATGAAACCAATTTTTGCACAAGCGAAAACAGCGCCTAAACGTATTGCATATGCTGAAGGTGAAGATCTTCGTGTATTACGTGCGATCCAAATCGCAGTAGATGAAGGTTTAGCACAACCTATTTTGGTCGGTCGTACTGCAGTCATTGAAGCAAATATCAAAAAATTAGGTTTGCGTCTTGAGCACGGCGTAAATATTACCATCGTGGATCAAGAAAAGAATCCTGATTACGATAAGTTTGCAGATGACTATTACAACTTGATGCAACGTAAAGGTGTAACGCCTGAGTATGCACAACGTGAAACACGTCGTCGTTCTACCCTGATCGCAGCTATGTTGGTTCGTCACGGTCTTGCCGATGGTATGCTATGTGGTACTTATGCAAGTTATGATATTCATTTAGACTTTGTTAGAAATGTGATTGGTTTAAAAGAAGGTCGTAACAACTTCTTTACGCTTAATGCATTAATGCTTGAAGATCGTAATATCTTTATGGCAGACACTTATGTAAATACCAATCCTACTGCTGAACAGCTTGCTGAAATGACTATTTTAGCTGCTGAAGAAGTTCGTCGTTTCGGGATGACGCCAAAAGTTGCATTACTTTCGCACTCTAGCTTTGGTTCAGATCAAAATGATCCAAGTGCACAAAAAATGCGTAAAGTATTTGAAATCTTGACTGAAATCGCACCTGAATTAGAAGTAGATGGCGAAATGCACGCAGATGCTGCACTTGATGAAAATATTCGTCATTTTGCATTTCCAAATTCACGCTTCAAAGGTTCAGCGAATTTGTTGATTATGCCAAATCTTGATGCGGCAAATATTTCATTCAACTTATTAAAATCAACTTCAGGCAACAATGTGACCATTGGTCCTATCTTGCTTGGTGCTGCTAAACCTGTTCATATTTTAACACCTACGGCGACAACACGTCGTTTGGTTAATATGACAGCTTTAACCGTTGCTGAGATTCAACAAGCTGAAGGCTAAGCCTTATTGTCAATTTAACATCAATAGCTCAGAACTTTAGTCAATCACTCAAGTTCTGTACTTGAGAAAACCTCTATTCTGTTGCATGATGGCAGTAAGAATAGAGGTTTTTTCATGCAAGTTTATTTAGTAGGCGGTGCCGTTAGAGATCATTTACTCGGTCACCCCTATCACGAAAAGGATTATGTTGTTGTTGGCGCTACGCCAGAACAACTTCTTGCCCAAGGTTATCAACCCGTTGGGAAAGATTTCCCTGTGTTTTTACATCCTAAAACAAAAGAAGAATACGCCCTCGCCCGTACTGAACGTAAATCGGGACATGGTTATCATGGATTTGAGTTTTATACCGATCCAGATGTCACATTGGAAGAGGATTTAATTCGTCGTGACTTAACCATAAATGCTATGGCGATGGATGAGGCAGGTCAAGTGTATGATCCTTATCATGGTCAAGATGATTTAGCACATAAAATCTTACGCCACGTTTCAGACGCTTTTGCAGAAGATCCTTTACGTGTACTACGTGTGGCTCGTTTTGCTGCTCGTTATGCACAATATGGTTTTCGTATTGCCGATGAAACCCTTACATTGATGCGCAAACTGGTTGAATCTGGCGAATTAGAAGCACTGACACCTGAACGCGTATGGAAAGAAACCTCTCGTGCTTTAATGGAACAGCATGCAGATGTTTACTTTGAAGTCTTACGTGAATGTGGTGCATTAAAAGTGCTCTTTCCTGAAATAGACGCCCTGTTTGGCGTTCCACAACGACCTGAATATCATCCTGAGATTGATTGTGGTATTCATACACTGATGTCTTTACAGCAAGCATGTAAAGCCAATTACTCTTTAGATGTGCGTTTTGCTGTACTAGTACATGATTTAGGTAAAGCTTTAACCCCAAAAGATGAATTACCTCGTCATATCATGCATGAAGAACGCGGGATTCAGCCTGTCACAGATGTATGTGATCGTTTACGAGTGCCTACTCAAACGAAACAGCTTGCTCTAGCAGTATGTAAAGAACACTTAAAATGCCATCAGGCTTTTAGCTTAAAAGCAGGCACTTTATGGCGTTTGTTACAGCGTTTAGATGTGTTGCGTCGCCCTGAACGCGTTGAAGCTTTTGCACAAGCTTGTGAATGTGATGCTAAAGGCCGTTTAGGCTTAGAAAATCGCGAATACCCCCAAGCACATTACCTATTAGATGCAATGAAAACCGTACGGACGATTAAAGCATCGGATTTGCCCTCGGATATTCAAGGTCCTGATATTGGTGAAATGTTAATTCAAAAACGTATTGAAGCGATTGCTCATTTAAAGCATGAGTTAGGTCATCATCATCATACGGTTTAAAAAAATGCCTCTCAGTAATGAGAGGCGTTTTATACATAGTTTTTTCTATTAAATAATATCCAAGCATTCGTTAACCATAGCATTCATAAATACCAGCAGCCTATAGTCCAAAACAACTTTATATCAAGACACATCCGCAGGAAATGTAATCACCCTTTCCAACTTCATTTGGTTCATCACCACCATTAACAAACGATCAACTCCCAAAGCAATACCCGCACATTCCGACATATTCGGTAAAGCAGCGAGCAAATACTCATCGATTGGCATCACATATAAGCCCAGCTTTTCACGCTCTGCATTATCTGCTTGAAAACGACTACGCAAAACCTCAGCATCAATTAACTCATCATAGGCATTGGCAAGTTCTAACCCTTCAATATAGAGCTCAAAACGTGCAGCAACTAACTCACCGTCCTCATCCAGTTTGGTCTTTGCCAACGAGGCCAATTCTGGTGGGAAATCAGTTAAAAATACCGGCGTATCAAAACCTAAACTTGGCTCAACCATATGAGAAAATAACAAATCAATATAGGCTAAACGATCATCACCCAAATCAAGATTGAGCCCCACACGCTGTGCTGCATCTTTTAATTGTTGCAATGTTGCTTGCAGTGGATTCAAGTCCAAACGATCGATAAATGCATGTTTATAACTGAGTACGGTTGGTCGAACTTCACCAAAACGTTCAGCCAAAACCACATTTAATAAATCAGTGACTTCTAGCATCAAATCTTTCAAGCTGAATTGCGGACGATACCATTCCAACATGGTAAATTCACTATTGTGCTTACGCCCATGTTCATCATCTCGAAAAACTTTACAAATTTGATAAATCGCACCACTGCCACTCGCCAATAAACGCTTCATGGCAAACTCTGGTGAAGTTTGTAAATAATGCGTTTGTTTTTTGCCATGTACATGACGCTGAGCCTGTACAGAAGCCAGATGGACATCAGTTACACCCGCTTGAGACAAGATCGGAGTTTCAACCTCTAAAACATCACGCTCAATAAAAAATTGGCGAATTTGTCTATAGAGTTTTGCTCGTGCTTTAAGCGCCTGAATATCACATGTTGGTTTAAAATCTATGCTCATGCTTTTGGCCCTCCATGAGCAGCCCATTCACGGCGCAAAGGATAAGTTTTACGAAGGTAATCAAAGGCTTTTTGATCCACCTTGCCGTCCTTTAAGCAATCTCTTAAATTTTCATCATCTCGCTGAATATTGTAAATTTCAGCTAAGTATTTTTTTAACGTTTGTTTAATGTTATTGCCATAAAAATATTGTTCGCATGCTGGTAATTGTGATTCAAATTTCTTATGTGCGGTATAGGCAAATGTTTTACAAAATGCGTCATAAATCATCTGAGTACCACGTGCTTTACCTTCCAGACTGTAACCCGCAATATGTGGCGTCACGATTGTAATTAAATCCAGTAGACGTTGTGAAATCTCAGGCTCATGTTCAAAAACATCCAACACCACTTTACGACGTGTTTTTAAGATATCTGCCATTAATGCTGCTTCTTCAACAACAGCACCACGCGCTGAATTAATTAAAATGGTTTCTGGCTGCATTAGCGCCAATGCATTAGCATTGATTAAATGATGTGTTGCAAACGGCCCTGTTTGGGTTAAAGGCACATGTATGCTGATCGCATCGGCTTTCTTTAATAAAGCGTCAAATTCAACTTGCTGAACATTTTCTCGTTGTACCAAGGGATCATAGCCAATTACATTCCAGCCCAACAACTGAGCCATATATGCTAATCGTGTTCCCACATTGCCTAGACCAATAATGCCTAAAGTAAACTTTTTCCCTAAATCTAGAAAATCCTGATTGAGATGCAATAAAGCTGTAATCACATATTCTGCAACGGCTTGTGCATTGCAACCTGCTGCATTTGACCATGCAATTTGATGCTTTTCTAATGCTGGAATATCTAGATGATCTGTACCTATGGTTGCACTACCGACAAATTTTAGTGCTGTATCTTGGACCAACTGTTCATTGACTTTTGTTATAGAGCGTACCAATAACGCATCTGCATCATTCACATCATGATGAGTCAAATTGCGTCCTGCTGCTTGATGAATGGTTCCGAATTCTGAAAAGAAATATTCAGTAAATGCTAGATTTTCATCTGCAACAATTTTCATAGCGTCATCCACAAGTTTAACTGCCGCTATGATAAACCTTTGAACCATTTAAGACTATGCAGTTCACACATCAAATCTTTTAAATATGGCATAAAAAAACCCGCAAGATGACTTACGGGTTTTTAATTCTGAATATTTGTTTAGAACAAACGATTCATACCATTCAATGTTGCAACACGATAGGCTTCTGCCATTGTTGGATAGTTAAATGTCGTTTCAACAAAATACTTAATGGTATTGTTTCCACTTTGCATCACCGCTTGTCCAATATGGATAATTTCGGCCGCATTATTGCCGAAACAATGCACACCTAATAATTCTAAGGTGTCACGATGGAATAACAGTTTAAGCTCGCCGACTGTATCCCCGGTAATTTGCGCACGTGCCAAATGACGGAATGATGCTTGTCCAACCTCATATGGAATTTTTTCAGCAGTTAACTGGCTTTCAGTTTTACCAAAGAATGAAATTTCAGGAATAGTGTAAATCCCCGTTGGAATATCTTTCACTGGTTTAACATTTTCTTCGCCACTCATATTTGAACCAGCGCAACGACCTTGGTCATATGCTGCAGAAGCAAGTGATGGCCAGCCTACAACATCGCCTGCCGCATAGATATTTTCAACTTCGGTTTGATATTGGTCATTTACCGCAAGTTGACCACGGCTATTTGGTGTAATACCTACATTTTCAAGACCTAAACCATCTGTATTTCCTGAGCGACCATTACACCAAAGAATGGCATCAGCTTTAATTTTTTTACCGCTTTGCAAATACAATACCACATGATCATCAAATGTTTCTAAATGATCAATTTGCTCATTGTGACGCATCAACACGCCTTGTTCACGTAAGTGATAAGACAATGCATCAGCAATTTCATCATCAAGATAACTGAGCAACTGATGCTGTGTATTGATCAAGTCAACTTTATGGTCTAAACCAATAAAGATAGATGCATATTCACAACCAATTACACCCGCACCATAAATAATAATTTTATGAATTGGATAATCTAAATCTAAAATTTTATCTGAATCAAATACACGCGGATGATTAAAGTCTAAACCTTGTGGGTGATAAGGACGGCTACCTGTGGCAACCACAAGCTGTTTGAAAACTAAAGTTTCTTTAACACCATCTTCGCTAAAAATAATCACCGTGTTTTTATCTTGGATATATGCGCGACCGTGAAATACATCGATGTGGTTACGGTCATAAAAACGTGAATGTGTATCAACTTGCTGTTGAATCACTTTATGCGCATTACGTAAAACTTGCTTCATAGTGAATTGTTTCCAATCCCCTACTTTTTTAAACATTGGATCACGTTGGTAACGGATAATACTTGAAACTGTCTGACGTAAAGCCTTACTTGGGATGGTGCCGACATGGGTACAGTTCCCACCAAGCTGCTCACGAATATCTACAATTGCAACACGCTTACCCGATTTAGCAAGCTTCATTGCCGCGCCTTCACCAGCAGGACCAGAGCCAAGTACGACCGCATCGTATTTCACAAATTTCCCACTAACGACTTCTTTCTTACGTGGCATTCAAAGCTCCTTATAGTAAATTCAGTCTATATCTTGTCTTATGCGATATTATGACCTAAACCAAAACAATTTTCTGTATTTCGCATGCATATATTCTGTGATAACGACATTTAGTATATGAATAGTGTTTTTGCCCTATCTTTTTGCATTTCCGCTATAATGAGCATAATCTCCCCCGTAGAAAACAGTGGAAAAGTTGAATATGTCAGAGAACCGTAAACCAGAACAGGGTGTCAAATTACGTGGCGCGGAAAAAGTTGCTCGTATACCTGTAAAAGTTATTCCGACGGTTGAAGCACCACGAAAGCCGGATTGGATTCGTGTCAAAATGGCTGCGCCTGATGAAGTTCAACGAATCAAAACCACTTTACGTGCACAAAAACTACATACTGTGTGTGAAGAGGCGGCTTGTCCTAACCTTCCAGAATGTTTTGGTGGTGGTACTGCAACTTTTATGATCATGGGTGATATTTGTACCCGTCGCTGCCCGTTCTGCGATGTTGCACATGGTCGTCCAAATGCACTTGATCCAGATGAACCTCGTCATATGGCAGAAACCATCGCCAATCTCGGTTTAAAGTATGCAGTGATTACCTCTGTAGACCGTGATGATCTTTTAGATGGTGGTGCGCAACATTTCGTTGATTGTATTCAAGAAGCACGTCAACTCAGTCCAAAAACACTATTAGAAATATTGGTTCCAGATTTCCGTGGTCGTATGGATATTGCACTGCGTATCATGACTGAATGTCCACCAGATGTATTTAACCATAACATTGAAACAGTACCTCGTCTCTACAAAGCGATGCGTCCAGGCTCAGACTATCAACATTCTTTAAACTTGTTAAAAATGTTTAAAGAGTACTGCCCTGACGTGCCAACAAAATGTGGTTTGATGGTAGGTATTGGTGAAACCGAAGAAGAAGTGATTGCCCTGTTAGATGATCTACATGCACACGGTGTTGATTATGTGACAATCGGTCAATACTTGCAGCCTTCTAAAGAACATGCACCAATCGACCGTTTTGTCACACCAGAAGAATTTGAACGTTATACTGCACATGGTCACAAGCTTGGTTTCAGAAATATCTGGGCTGCACCAATGGTTCGTTCTAGCTATTTTGCAGATCGTCAATATTATGGTGAACCTGTTCCAGTGGTACGCCGTAAAGTTGATCCAGCGAAAAAAATTGCGGTACAAGCCATCGAAGCTTAAGTCATTGTTCAAAAAATTTAAGCGTCCAAAAAGCACTCTATATTGAGTGCTTTTTTACAGATATTTTTGATTTTTAACGACACTTCCCTGTAGTTTTACCTTCAACACTACTCATACTGCTTTGTAGTTTCGTCAGTGTGGAACATTGTAAATTTCCTGTAATCATTGATTTATTTAAGCTCAATGTTGATGAAACCTGACCTGCAAGCACATCCCCCTCAACAGAAGAATTAACCAACTTTAATACTTTGGCTGTATTGGCTTGCACATTTCCACTCACTGAAGAGTTGTTTAAAATCAAACTTCCACCATTGAGTACATTCACGTTCCCTTCAACGGATGTACTATTTAACGTACATGTTGCACCTGCTGGAACAGTTAAGTTTGCCACAGCATTATTGCTGATTGTACTTGAACAATTTGCAGCAAATCCAAGTGGAGCTACGCCTAAACCACATGCGATTGTGATGAGCCTTAAGAAACGCTTTTTCATTGACATTATCCTTTTGTATTATGAATTTAGAATAAACTTATTGTTGGATGATTTTAAAATATACAGTCAGAAAGTTTAATGACAAATATGTTGATTTCTTTTAACTGGGAATCATAAATATAAAAATGGATGATACTTTAGCTTATTTGCCTCATTTTACTGTTATTGCAGATTTCGGTCGCCAAAACCGAACCCTACACAAAATATATTTGGGATATTGATGATTAATATAATTTTACATTTTTTTAACGGCACTGCTTCAACTTGACCTTAACATAGAGATTTTAGTCTTAGTAAAAAACATGATGAAAAAATTAATTTTAGCTGTTTCGGCAACCCTATTTTCTGGGATTTGTTTTGCCCAAAACCCATTAAGCGTACATGTATTAAATCTTGAAAATGGCTTACCTTCAAGCAATGTTAAAGTCATTCTTGAAGCGCAACAAAAAGATAAATGGGTAAAAATTAATGAAGGAAGCACAGACAGTAATGGGCGAATTTTATCATTGTACCCTGAAAATAAAGCATTAGATAAGGGTGTATATAAGGTTACTTTTCAAACAGGCGAGTGGTTTAAACAGAACAACCAACGTGCTTTTTTTCCAGAAGTTCCTGTGGTATTTGTGATTGATGGAAGCCTTGAACATTATCATATTCCACTGCTGATTAGCCCCTATGGATATTCAACATATCGTGGTAATTGATTGATCATATCAAGTTAAATTTTAGGCGTAAAAAAACCGATGTTTTTTTAACATCGGTTTTTCTTGGTACACAACTTAATTAAGCCTTTAACCATTTATCAGCCTTAGCTTGATCTAATACAGTCAACTCAACCGTAGTCAAAGCAACTTCACCACCTTGCAACTCAAATTGTAAAAACTCATCACGGCGGAATGCATAAAGTGTAAATTGACCTTGATGTTTTGCATATTGGCTTAAAAGTTTTTCAGACGCTTTTAAACCATCAATCGCAATGATCACATCATTGGCAGATAAACCCGCTTTTGCGCCAACACCATCACGACGCGCTTGCTGAATGATGACACCCTCAGCTTTTTCAGCAACTTTCAAACCAAATGGAAGTGCTTTTTCATTTTGCAAGCCATAGCTCAAACCAAATTCAGGGAACAATTGATCCAGTGGTAATTCATCTGTGGTATTAATCAAATGATTAATCTGTTCGATCCAATTATCACCCGTCAGTTCATTACACAATTCAACAATCGTACGCTCATTGACTTGCATACCCTTTTGGGTATTTTCATACAAACGGCGCATTAATGCATCCAGACTAGAACCACGTAAACGTAGACCTAAATCTAAACTGAGTGCCACCAAACACCCCTTATTGTAATAACTGGTTCCAGCATTATTTGAGTTTTCATCCTGACGATAAAATTTAATCCAAGCATCAAAACTAGACTCTGAAACAGATTGAATAAAACGTCCTGGATTCTGTAGATAACGATCAATTTGCCCTTTTAGCAACTTTAAATAAGATGCTTGAGAAATCACACCACTGCGATACAGAATCAAATCATCATAATAAGAGGTGAAGCCTTCAAAAATCCATAGCAGTGAGGTATAGCCTTCCTGATCCAAGTCATAATTTACAAAATTTTCAGGACGGATAAATTTAACCAACCACGAGTGAAAATATTCATGGCTACACAACCCAAGGAAGCGTTGATAATCCGCTGAGGGCTCTACAGGTTCATTTGCTTTAGGAAGATCATCACGTGGCGAAATCAGACTGGTACTATTCGGATGCTCTAAACCACCATAACTATTGCCGGTTGCCATGGTCATAAAGGTATAGTTTTCAAAAGGTGCTGAACCAAACATTGAAATTTCTGTACTACAGATTTTTTCAAGATCTTGCTTCATACGCTCTGCATTGATTGTATGCTGACCAGAAATCACAAATTCATGTGGAATCCCACTCGCTTCAAAACTAAAACGAGTTTGTTCTGCCAATTCAAATGGTGCATCAATCAATTGTGCATAATTGTTGGCTTTTAAGGTGTAGCGCCCTTTCACCAAACTTCTTGACTCTAAACCTGTGGCAATTTGAAAATGCTTTAATTCTTCAGGTAAAAATACTTCAACTTCGATTGCTGACTCTTCTTGGTCTTGTAACCCTAGACAGACACAAGCAGGATTGACATATAAACGGGTTTGATCGACATACGCGCCACGTACCGAAAGATCATAGGCGTAAACATCATATTCAACAGTAATCAGTTCATGGTCTGTGTTATATAAACGCCATTTATTTTTTTCAAACTTATTAATTTGCAGCTGACGACCCGCTTCATCATAGGCTTTCACAGATTCGATATGTTTAGAAAATTCACGGATCAAATAGCTACCAGGAATCCATGTAGGAAGTGACAAAACTTGGGTAGGGTTCGCCAGAAAGCGCAATGTGACATGGATGAGGTGCTGACGGTAATCGTCAAATTCAATCTGATAATGCAACATAAATATATATTCGAAAATAGACAGTGAGAAATTACCAATTAGATTAGCATTTTTTTACAAAGTCAGGCGATTTTAGTCGCAATTGTCTACGATTCTGACTAGCGAAGAGTGCAAAAAAGGCATAGCATTCGCAAAGTTTATGCACTCTCGCCATAGGATTGGCTTAAAGGTAAATCTGTTGAAAATTCTTGCTTCTTTTATCGCAATAACGGGCTTGGTTTGCTCCACGTTTGTTAACGCCACTTTACTTAATATTAATCCGCAATCTGTTGAAGCTGAAGCTTGGACAATATTAGATACGCAATCAGGTCAAACCATTGCTGAATATAATAGTCATATACAGCGTGCGCCAGCATCCATGACCAAAATGATGGTCGCTTATATTGCGTTGAAAGAACTCAAAGCGGGTCATATCAAAAAAGAAGAGATTATTACTGCAACCCCTGTGGTTCAGATCGTGCAATGGGATGAATCCCAAATGTACCTAAAGCAAGGTGAGCAAATCTCAATCGACCAACTTCTTGCTGGATTGATTGTGATGTCTGCCAATGATGCAGCAGTAACACTGGCAGAACGTATCTCAGGTAGCGTACCTGCATTTGTTGCTCGTATGAATCAAGAAGCACAAGCATTGGGAATGAAGGATACTCATTTTGCCAACCCTCCCGGTATTACCATGCCTGATCATTTTTCGTCAGCTCATGATATGGCGATCTTAGGTCAAGCAGTGACATCACAAACCCCTGAATATATGCATTATTCAGTGATGCCAAGTTTTAGTTATAACCAACATTTTCATCATGCTACCAACCTTGTTTTAAAGTCTGATCCAAGTGTAGATGGTTTAAAAACAGGTTTTACCAAAGCAGCCGGCTATAACTTAGCACTGACAGCGCATCGTCCTTCTGCCATTACAGAGTCTCCTGATCGTCGTTTAATTGTGGTGGTGATGGGTGCAAAAAGTGCAATTAAACGCGCGGAAATTGCACATAAACTGTTAAACTTGGGCTATGCCTATACCCGTGATGAAGTCGCAATTAAAGACAAACAGCTGATTGCTGAGCTTCCTGTAGTTAAATCCACCTTGAAAATGTTTAAGGTTGAAGCAAAAAAACCTCAACTTATAACCACATCGTTATATAACGATGCGACACCAATTGATTTAGCGACTTTTGATGTTGTAAATAGCCGTATTATGAAAACTGAAGCAAATGGTCTATTGGCAACAGTTGAACCGCTTACAACAACTCAAACCCATTTGAATGTTGAACTCAATGAGACATCACTTACCGCACCTTTAGAAAAGATCATGCATTTGGCAAAAGTGAATGTTTATCAAAACAATCAACTGATTCAAAGTTTTGATATTGAAGATGAAGTGCATATCGAACAAGCCTCTTGGTTTGAACGCTTAATGGAATGGATCAAGTCAATTTTTGGAATTTAATTAAAACCAACCAATTTACTTAGATTTATTATATTTATGTAACCTGTAATACAAAAAAAACCTAAACAATTAAATAGAATGGCATATTTATGCCATTCTATTTTCATAACAACAATTTAGGTTTTCTATGTCAAATCTACATCATATCGTGATTGTTGGTGGTGGCGCTGGTGGTTTAGAACTGGTGACTCAACTCGGTGATACGCTTGGAAAGAGTAAAAAAGCCAAAATCACCCTTGTTGACCAAAAACTCACCCATATCTGGAAACCATTGCTGCATGAAATTGCGGCTGGCACCATGAACCCAAGTGATGAAGAAACCAATTATTATGCGCATGCAGCCAAACATCACTATGAATTTGTCTTGGGGCGTTTTGAACATTTAGATCGTGATAACAAAACCATCGAGCTCAGCAAAACCCAAACCAGTAAATATGAATCCAATCAAGAGAAAATCACACTGCATTATGATACCTTAATTCTGGCCGTCGGCTCAGTCTCCAATGACTTTAATACGCCCGGGGTTAAAGAATTTTGCCATTATCTCGACAGTCGCCAACAAGCGGAAGTCTTCCAGCAGGACTTACTGCACTTGTATTTAGATGCTCAAAATAAAAATATTGATCGTGAATTACACATTGCCGTGATTGGTGCAGGCGCAACAGGTGTTGAACTTTCAGCTGAGTTGGTTCAAGCCAAACAGAACTTTTATAAATATGGTTTAAATAAAATTAACCCAAACAATGTCAAAATTACTTTGGTTGAAGGCGCTGATCGTATTTTACCTGCACTTTCTGAAAAAATGGCAGAGCATGCCACACAGCAATTACAACGAATGAAAATAGATGTATTAACGGGCAAACGTGTTGAAAAAGTAGATGCTGAAAAAGTCTATTTTAGTGATGGCACATCTGTAGAAGCACAATTAAAAGTTTGGGCAGCAGGGATAAAAACCCCTAAAGTAATTGCCAATTTAGCAGGCTTTGAAAAAGATCGTATGGGGCGTTTAAACGTATACGCAACCTTACAGACTCAGGCTGATCCAAACATTTTTGCCTTTGGTGATTGCGCCCACTGTATCTTAGATGCAAGAGAAGCACCACTTGGTCCACGTGCACAAGTCGCAAGTCAACAAGCTTCGTTTCTTGTAGATGCAATGAATGCACGTATCAAAGGGCGACCACAGCCAATGTTCCAATTCGCAGACAAAGGCTCACTGGTATCACTTAGTGAAAATAAAGCGGTCGGTGAGCTACTTGGTCAGGTCAATGTTCAGGGCTTCGTGGCAAAATCGATGTATGTGTCTTTATATCGTATTCATCAAGCGACGATATATGGCTATGCTCATGCAGGCTTGTTAACGGCTAAAGATTTTGTTACACGAAAAATCGCGCCAAAAATAAAATTGCATTGAAATTTAAATTTTTGCCCATATTTATGAAAAAATGGTCAAAATACAGATGAAAATGCAATTTTTTAGTAATTTTAGTCTACAAAAATTGCTTTTCACTTTATGATGTAGCCTTAAAATTATCGATTACCCAATGGATCAATAACATGACTGCTATTGCAAATAACAACGTGGTTTCTTTCCACTATACGCTGACTAACGCTGAGGGTGAAACTCTCGATAAATCACAAGGTGAACCACTTGCATATTTACATGGCGCAGGTAACATCATTCCGGGTTTAGAAAAAGCTTTAGAAGGTAAAACTGTAGGTGACAAATTTACAGTCACTATTCCAGCTGCTGAAGGTTATGGCGAATACAACCCTGACCTCGTTCAAGAAGTTCCTGCTCAAATGTTCCAAGGTGTTGAGAACATTGAAGCTGGTATGCAGTTCCAAGCTCAAACTGATGATGGTGTTCAAATCGTTACTGTTAAAGCAATCGAAGGCGACAACATCATCGTTGATGCTAACTTCCCATTAGCTGGCCAAGATCTTACTTTTGAAGTTGAAATTGCAGAAGTTCGTGATGCATCTCCAGAAGAATTAGAGCACGGTCATGTACACGGTGCAGGTGGTCATCACCACTAAGATCTGATTGATCTGATCGAAAAGGCAAAGTTTTTACTTTGCCTTTTTTATATGTATCCGTTTAAATTGATTAAAATCTAGTGCAATTGAGTCTATTCTGATAAATCCTATGCAAAAACAACTTCTTTGGTTCCGTCAAGACTTGCGTATACAAGATCATACTGCCCTATGGCATGCGGCACAAAGTGGCCCTGTGATTGCACTTGTGATTCTTTCACCTGAACAATGGCAGATGCATGACGATGCACCAATTAAGCTTGATTTCTATTTACGTCAAATTAAAGCCATCCAGCAAGAACTTGCTTCCATTCAAATTCCGCTAATTATTTGCAACATCCCCTTATGGGAAAACATTCCAACCGAGATCAATCAACTGTGCCAAAAACTGGAAATTGAAAATGTACATGCCAATATCGAGTGCGGTGTCAATGAGTTAAATCGAGATTTTCAAGTTCAAACACAACTGAATCAAAGTAAGCGTGATTTGATTTTATATCATGATCGCACGCTGTTCCCTGTGGGTTCAATTCGAAATAAATCCAATCAACCCTATCAAGTTTTTGGCCCATTTAAAAAATATTGCTATGAACAACTGAGTATTTCAATCCCGCAATGCTTCCCTATTCCTGAGACTCAAGCCTTAAATGATGCAATAGACGTAGGCAAGTTGAATAACAATAGCCTGCCAACTTTGGCCGAGCTTGGTTTTAAATTCGATCCGAATCAGATCAACAAGCAGTGGCAAATTGGCGAACAATATGCTTTGAATGTCTTGGATGAATTTATTGAAAACAAAGTCCGTCATTATCAACTCGAGCGTGATTTCCCCCAAATTGAAGCTACCAGCCAGCTTTCAGCCTATTTAAATATAGGCATCCTTTCAATTCGACAGTGTTTCAATGCCCTCTTTCGAGCACAATTTGGACATTTTTCTATTGATCATATTGGTCAACAAACATGGCTCGATGAGCTGCTTTGGCGTGAGTTTTATCAGCATATCCTGTTTGATTTCCCTCGTGTGTCAAAGCACTTGCCCTTTAAAATGCCAACACAGCAGCTACAATGGCGCAATGCTCCAAATGATTTAAGCGCTTGGCAAACTGGTCAGACAGGGATTCCTATCGTCGATGCAGGTATGCGCCAGTTACTTTACACAGGCTGGATGCATAATCGGATCCGCATGGTTGTCGCCATGTTTCTCACCAAGAACCTATTGATTGATTGGCGTTTAGGTGAGCAATGGTTTATGCAACACCTTATTGATGGGGATTTGGCTGCCAATAACGGAGGATGGCAATGGTGTGCATCCACAGGAACAGATTCCGTACCTTATTTCCGTATTTTTAACCCTATCAGCCAATCGCAGAAATTTGACGCACAAGGTGATTACATTCGAAAATGGGTTCCAGAACTTGCACATTTAGACGCAAAAACCATTCATGAACCTTATGCAAAAAATCCAAATATAGAGCTCAACTATCCAAAGCCAATTGTGGATTTAAAGCAAAGTCGTATTCGAGCAATTGAAGCTTTTAAGCAGATTTAAAGTCACACTTAAAAGCGTTCTCAATGGTTTGATTAAATCGCTTGCTGATACAATTTAAACGGGTTTTGAGGATGGTTTTTTGGGCGTTCAATCGATTCAAAATAGCAGTAATATTTAAAGATGCGATCCAAAGAAACATAAAGCACTTTTTGTTCTGAAACTGACCAAATTTGTGCGTGATTAGAACCTGATAAGGTACTTCCACTCAATTGGAACAGATAAAAATCTTGTGTACGTTGAACTGATTTTTGAGTAGCTTGCGTGTCTGAACTTGATGAAACCTGACTGGATGAATTTAATAATCGACATGGTGTATTAATCAGCCATTTTTCACTAAACCATAGTTGCAACAGATCACCCAAATACAGTTTTTTTTCAGTAAATGGCCAAACATCTAAATAGGCTTGTTCAACTTGGATAAAATATTGTTCAGAATCTTGCAAGATTGAAAGGTAGTTTTCTTGATGAAATGAGAAGTTTTCAAAAATTTGAGAAATAGTAAGCGTATTCATTCGCTGTCTCCTATTTAGCCATTTAGTGCTGGCAAGTTGGTTTTAAATCCACACTGTTTAAGTCAAACTTAAACACTCTTTATGGTTTTAATCTAACAAGACCGTTTCACTATTGCAACTGTAAGAATCAATTTTTTTAATTTATCGATAGATTGCTCAAATAAAAACCATACAGTGTACAAATGAAGAAAAGATGACAGGAAAGGCTTGACCCATAAAGATATATCCTTATAATCGCATTCAGATTCTCCAATAGCTCAGTCGGTAGAGCGACGGACTGTTAATCCGCAGGTCCCTGGTTCGAGCCCAGGTTGGAGAGCCAAATTCTAAAAGCCCACTTTCATAAGTGGGCTTTTTTTATTTCAGAACTCGACACCGGGTGTAACAAATAGACAAGTTTTATGTGCTACTTTCATTTCTAAAAACGACATATAGCCAACCTGTCAAAAAACCCATGCACAAGAATATAAGTTCTCTCAATTCGTATTTTCATTTAAATTATTTACAGAACAACCTTAAAGCCAATCAGCTTAGCCTCACGAATGAACAAATTCTACAACTTGATCAACTTTTTGCACCTGATCAGATACAGGATGAACGTTATCCAAATACAGGCTGGACAGGTATCGAAACTGCCTAAAGCAACAATTTCATCTGATTTTATTAAAGAGTACAACGAAATAGACCAAAGCAATGCTTTGGTCTATTTTTTAATTCAGCTTTTAATCAGATGATAGTTAAGCTGGCACACCACTATGAAAACGGAAGGTCTTATCAGGCGTTAAAATCAAATCCTTCTCTACTTCACGAATCAATTCGATACGTTGCTCAATATCCTCTTCTGGATCTTTTAATTTGGCAGTTTTAGCAACATCTAAAGCCAAAGCTAAATAGTCCTCATAGTGACGAGATTCAGATTTCAACAAGTAACGGTAATATCGACCCAGCTCGTCATCCACCAATGGTGCTAAAGCATAAAATCGTTCACAAGAACGTGCTTCAACAAACGCCCCAATCACCAAAATATCAATCAGAGCTTCTGGTTCATAAGTACGAATTTCCTTACGCAAACCACCTGCGTAGCGACCTGCACTCAGACCTTTCCATTCTTGACCACGCTTGCTCATAAACTCTAACACTTGTTCATAATGCAACATTTCTTCACGAACAAGTTGTGCTAATTTGATCTGCAAATCGGTAAAAAAACTGTAACGGAACATCAAGTTCATTGCTGTTCCCGCCGCTTTCTTTTCACAATTCGCATGATCTTGCATGAGCAATGGGAGATTGTTCAATGCCTCATCCAACCATGCCTTTGGCGTTTCACAGCCTAAAAAAGCAATCACAGGTTGCATGAGTTCATCATAATTCATATTCGACATGATCAATATTCAACAACGTAAATCAAAAATTAAATTAACCAGCTGCATGAAGTGCGGCCTTCATGTCCTTCACTGCTTGTTCCAAACCGACGAAAACACTTTCGGCGATAATCGAATGTCCAATATTGAGTTCATGAATCTGTGGAATTGCAGCAATTGCAGCCACATTGTCCAAATTCAAACCATGACCAGCATTGACGACCAAACCTTTAGATGCTGCGTACTTTGTACCTTTAATAATTCTTTCTAGTTCAATCTGTTGAGCTTCAGCATTTTTAGCGTCTGCATAAGCACCTGTATGCAATTCGATGGTTGGTGCACCACAAGCAATAGCAGCATCAATTTGCGCAAGATCAGCATCAATAAACAAAGATACATCACAACCAATCGCAGTTAATGCCTGAGTCGCGGCTTTCACATCTTCAAAATGTCCAAGCACATCTAAACCACCTTCTGTCGTGATTTCTTGACGTTTCTCTGGCACAAAACAAACATGATGTGGTTGAATCTCTTTTGCAAATGCAACCATTTCATCTGTTACAGCGATTTCCAAGTTCATTCTTGTGGTCAATACAGGTCGCATACGGCGCACATCATCATCTTGAATATGACGACGATCTTCACGTAAGTGTAAAGTGATCCCTTCCGCCCCTGCTTGTTCACAAATTAATGCAGCTTTCACAGGATCAGGATAAGTTGTTCCACGTGCTTGTCTGAGTGTCGCAACATGGTCAATGTTTACACCTAGCAATGCAGCCATAACATTCTCCTAATTCACCAATAAAATAAAATTAACGGCTCAAGGTTTTAGATTGAGCGTTTTGAACCCAAAGCTGACGACTTTTTAATGGTCGATCACCTAAAAGTGAAGTAATCATTTGTCGATAGAGTTTAGCCAATAATTGTAACTGTTCTGGGCTAAAATCCCTACCCTTTTCATAATTTGCCATACTTAGAATTTGTTGCCCCAGCAACGTCCCAGACGAAGTATATGACACTGGTGTAAAGCCTTCCGCCAATTGAAATTGATAACGTTGGGTCAGCATAATCTCTTGTTGATTTGAATCATGCTCATAATCCAGTGGATAACCCAATTCTTCTAACAGTGCATGTTCAAACTGGCGTAAAATTTGTCGGAGAAATAAATCTGCTTGTGGATGTTCAGCCAATTTTTGTAAATGCTGTAAGGTTAAATGGTATTGCTGAAATGTTTCAGACATCATTTCTTCAAGCGGACATAAACGAAGTAGCAGTTCATTTAAATAAAAGCCTGAAAAGAAAGCATCCCCATAAAAGAAAATCGGTTGATTGAGTATTTCGAGTTTTGAAAAGTTTTTAAGCTCGGATTTTCCCGACGCTTGTAAAGTAATCGGTTGATATTGGGGTGGTGGGGTTTGTCTAAGAATACCATCGACACGGCCATGCTCTTGTGTAAATAAGTGCACAATATGACTACGTTCTCTGTATTTTCGATGATGGATTAAATAACCATGCAAGATTTCATTACGCATCTAGCTTGAACTTAATCATCCTTTTCTTTTTTCTTATCATCGTCATCATCCCCGTCAGGGATAACAGCGCCTACAACCGCAGCTGTACCTTTAACCACGCCTTTTGTGGTTTTATACGCAACTTTGACGGGAACTGTCACAATTTTAGTGATACAGCCTTGTAACATGACTATGCAAGCAAGAATTGCTATAACTCGAATCATTTCAGTTCCCAAAAAGTCAATTAAATATCGCTGTAGCCTAAACTTTTTAAAGCACGTTCGTCATCAGACCAACCGCCTTTAACTTTCACCCAAAGTGTTAGCATGATTTTTTGCTCAAACATTTTTTCCATGTCAACACGAGCATCCATACCAATTTTCTTCAGCTTAGCACCTTTTTCACCGATCACGATGGCTTTTTGGCCAGGGCGATCAACAAAAATTGTGGCATCAATATAAGTACATGCTGCTTTAGGACGACCAGTTTTTTCATTCACTGTTGCTTCTTCTGTTTTAAATGATTCAATTTGAACCGTTAAATCATACGGAAGTTCTTCGCCCAACTGACGCATAATTTTCTCACGAATGATTTCACTGGCAAGAAAACGTTCTGAACGGTCAGTTAACTGTTCTAAAGAATACAATGGTGGCTGAAATGGCAGATACTTTTCAATCGCTTCACGCAAATGATCTAAGTTTGCACCACGTAAGGCAGAAACAGGAACAATTTCAGCAAAATTCATCAACTTCGCACGTTCTTGAATCAACGGTAAAATCATACGCTTATTTTCTAAAGTATCGATTTTGTTGATAATCAAAACGACTGGCATTTCTGCATTTTGTAGTTTCTCTAAAACTAAGTCATCATTTGGCGTCCATTTCTGGGCATCTAAAACAAATAGAACCAAATTGACATCGCGTAAGGCAGAATGTGCAGCTTTGTTCATCATTTTATTAATCGCACGCACTTCTTTCTTGTGCATCCCTGGTGTATCAACAAATACAGCCTGAGACTTTTCACGACTATCAATACCAATGATTTTATGGCGTGTCGTTTGTGGCTTACGTGAAGTAATTGACAACTTTTGACCCAATAAATGGTTCATCAATGTCGATTTACCCACATTTGGACGTCCTACAATTGCAACAAATCCACTTCGATAATCCGAAGGGATTTCTGTACCTTGCGAGCTAAAAAATTGATTAATTAACTCATTACCGTTTTCAGACGGCTCGTGATCAGCATCATTGTGATCGGAATGTGTACTCATGCAGTTTACTGCTCCAATATCTTTAAAAAATCCGCCGCGACTGCTTGTTCTGCAAAACGGCGACTTGATCCCTCACCCATCATTTTAGGCAAGCCATCTACTGTACATTCTACTTTAAAATGCTGGTTAGGTGCATCACCCTGAATATCTACGACCTCATAAACTGGGAGATGCTTTTTACGAGCTTGTAGATATTCTTGTAAACGTGATTTTGGATCTTTGAGTTGATCTGTCGGTTCGATATGGTCTAAATAGGGTTCATACCATTTTAAAACAATCGATTCCAATAAAGGCAAATCTCGTGTTTCGGTATAAATCGCGCCAATAATTGCTTCAACAGTATCCGCTAATATTGACTCACGATGATGACCGCCTGATTTCAATTCACCTGTACTTAAAATTAAACTTTGACTTAACTTTAAATCATTTGCAATTTTACCCAGTGCTTCTTGGCGTACCAAAGTTGCACGCATACGCGTCAAACGTCCTTCATTTTCATGAGGATATGCATGATATAAGTAATTTGCGATGATCATACCCAACAATGCATCACCTAAAAACTCTAGGCGCTCATAGTTATATTTATGACTCACCGAGCGATGAGTCAGTGCGAGTTGTAATAACTCGTATTGTTTAAACTGGTAACCGATTCTACTCTGTAAGCGAGGATCACTTACTTTCAACTGACCTTTGATCAAAACTCTTCTCGAAAGTGAGGACTAAATCTATATTCAGCATGAAATTTTTCCGTACTTCATATTTTTTAGTCACTTGTAAACCATCTTTAGTTGATACAGTCGCAATATCCTCAAATTTAGTATCTCGGATATTGTTCATTTCTAACCGTTTATCAACTTCTGTTGCAAATTTCATTGGCGTGATATCAGTAGAGCTTTTATTTATTTGCTCTACAATTTGATTGTTAATCACACGATCATCCCAGTATAAGGGCCATACAGCAACTATGATTTTCAACATAAAAGCTAAGGCAATTATCCCCAATAAAATTCCAATATATGAAGCGCCTTGTTGATTTTTACGCATTTTTTTATCCAACAGGTAAGAATGAATAATCTTTAATCGCAATTGAAAATAATCATATAATTGAGTCAAATACTGTGATGCAATTCAACTAATCATTTTCAATTGTTATAAATTTTTTATCCACTGCAACCCCTGGTGTGATAAAAAACTTTTCCGCGCTATTATCCTTGAAACTGCATCAAGTTGCTAGTTTAAATCATTTGTTCTATTTCATTTTTCTTATAAATCAAGGTAACTTGATAGCTTTAACAGATAAAAATAAAGGTCAACATAAATTGACCTTTATTTGATTTTGTAAATTGTAGTCGATTAGTTAATAGCACCATTGCGACTAAATGAAGGAATTTTAAAACCAGGTTCCTTATGCATCCATACATATATTGCATGACCCGTTAAATTTTCTTCAGGTACAAAGCCCCAAAAACGGCTGTCTGCACTTTGGTCACGGTTATCACCCATGGCAAAATATTGACCTTTTGGAACAGTGACTTCCCAGCTTTGACCATTGGATTTTACAAAGCGATCATTTGCTGTTGCTACATATGGTAGGTCTTGTTTCTTCTGTGCATAATTAAATGCTGAAACCAACGTGTTTTGGCCTTCCAACAGACGGACTAAATGCTTATGTGTACCCATCGTTTCATAATAGTAGATTGACTTAGGCGTATCTAAAATATCTTTTTCACGACTAAACTCAGTAGGTACTTGCTCAACATTTTTGCCATTGATTGTGAGTTGACCATTATTGAATTCAAGATGGTCACCTGGTAAACCAATAATACGCTTGATGTAGCTAATTTTAGGGTTTTCTGGATAACGGAAAACAGCAACATCACCACGTTGTGGCTCACCAATATCAATAATCTTCGTATTGGTAATCGGTAAACGTACCCCATACTGGAATTTGTTCACCAAAATATAATCACCCGTCTCTAAAGTGGGTACCATAGAATCAGAAGGAATATTAAACGGTTCAAATAAGAATGAACGCAATACCAAAACCACTGCTAGAACAGGCCAGAAATCATATGCCCATGAAATAATGACATTTTCATTCCCCTTACCTTTGGTTGCACGTTGTTTCAGTACAAACTTATCCAGTAACCATAGCCCAAAAAATATAAGCGTTGCAGGAACGAGAATTAAATTAAAATCAAAATCCATGAGCAATAAGACCTCTAGTTTTTATCTTTCTACTTTTAACACAGCAAGGAACGCTTCTTGTGGGATTTCAACACTACCCACTTGCTTCATGCGTTTCTTACCTTCTTTTTGTTTCGATAACAGTTTCTTCTTACGAGAAACGTCACCACCATAACATTTAGCCAATACGTTTTTACGCATCGCTTTAACTGTTGAACGTGCAATGATTTGTGCACCAATTGCAGCTTGAATCGCTACATCAAACATTTGACGCGGAATCAAATCTTTCATTTTTTCAACTAAAGCAATACCACGGTGACGCGCATCATTACGATGACAAATCATTGCCAAAGCATCAACCTTATCACCATTAATTAACACATCAACCTTAACTAGAGATGAACTCTCAAAACGCACGAAATTGTAATCCAGTGAAGCAAAACCACGTGAGCAAGATTTCAATTTATCAAAGAAATCCATAACCACTTCTGCCATTGGAATTTCAAAGGTAATAGATACTTGATTACCCAAGAATTTCATATCTTTTTGCACACCACGGCGCTCGATACATAAAGTCATGACATTACCCAAGTATTCTTGAGGCACTAAGATATGACATTCAGCAATCGGCTCGCGTAAATCTTCAACCGTTGAACCATCAGGCATTTTAGATGGGCTATCGATATAAATCGTTTCGCCATTTTTCATCAATGCTTCATAAATTACGGTTGGCGCAGAGCTAATTAAGTCTAAATCATACTCACGCTCTAGACGTTCTTGTACAATTTCCATGTGTAGCATTCCCAAGAAGCCACAACGGAAGCCAAAACCTAAAGCATCGGAGCTTTCGGGTTCAAAGAACAACGCAGA
Organism: Acinetobacter legionensis; assembly: GCF_048551735.1. Classification (NCBI taxonomy): domain Bacteria; kingdom Pseudomonadati; phylum Pseudomonadota; class Gammaproteobacteria; order Moraxellales; family Moraxellaceae; genus Acinetobacter; species Acinetobacter legionensis. The sequence continues at coordinate 141,514 of NZ_JBIMBV010000005.1, read as the reverse complement.
ATCGTTAATCTGTAACTTATGTAGTGCTTCACGGAATGGTTCAAAATCACTAGCATCAATTGGGAATAAACCCGCATAAACCTGTGGTTTTACCTTTTTGAAACCCGGTAAAGTCGCAACATCAGGAGTCGTTGCCAAAGTAATCGTATCACCAACAGGCGCACCAAAAATATCTTTGATCCCAGCGATGATGAAGCCAACTTCACCCGCTTCTAAAATACCGGTATCAGTATGTTTTGGATTAAAAATACCAACTGAAGTGATAATGTGCGATTGACCTGTTGATTTCATCAACATTTTATCACCTTTACGCACACGACCTTGTTTGATACGAACAAGTGATACAACACCCAAATAGTTATCAAACCAAGAGTCAATAATTAAGGCTTGTAAAGGTGCATCACGGTCACCTTGCGGTGCGGGAATAATGTCAACCAATGTCTCTAAAACAGACTCTACACCTAGACCTGTTTTTGCTGAACATGTTGGTGCATGTGTTGCTTCAATACCGATAATTTCTTCGATTTCATGAATAACACGTTCAGGTTCTGCTTGTGGTAAATCGATTTTATTCAGGACGGGTAATACTTCTAGACCCTGCTCAATTGCGGTATAGCAGTTTGCAACAGATTGCGCCTCAACCCCTTGTGCAGCATCGACAACCAACAACGCACCTTCACAAGCCGCAAGTGAGCGCGATACTTCATAAGAGAAATCCACATGCCCAGGTGTATCAATAAAGTTTAATTGATACTCTTGCCCATTTGGATGGGTATAATACAAGGTTACAGAAGCCGCTTTAATGGTAATCCCACGTTCACGCTCAAGCTCCATAGAGTCAAGGACTTGAGCCTGCATTTCACGGTCTTGCAATCCACCACACATTTGAATGAAACGGTCTGCAAGTGTCGATTTACCGTGGTCGATATGAGCGATAATGGAAAAATTACGTATATTGTTGATATTAACGGATTTCTTAGCTACTGCCATACACTACTCTAAAAATATGTACACGATCATGTACTCAATATCAAAAGTACTTATGACGTGCAAAAAATGAAATATCTTAATTGCTGCACAGTATAAGCAGAACAGGGTCAAAAATATAGTGAGGCTTTGATAAATTCAGATACTATTAATTAAATAGTAAAAACCGTCATTACAAAACAACTAAAATTATTTTCCCCATTTAGATTCATCCCAAAGCCACCAATAAGATGACGCGTTGCAGATGAAGATAATACCTCCTAATTAAGATAGTTCGCGAAGTAGTTGCTCCAAATCATGTTCGCCAGTTTTTGTTTGAGCACCTCCCTGCAAACCGCCACGTATTCGTTTTTCAGCAGCAGGAAGCGCAAATAGACCTGCCCATTCCTGATGCTCTCGCAACAAACCCTCTCTCAAATCCGCTGGTTTAACGACTTTCTTTGCAGCGGAAATAACACCTTCTGGCAAAGCAGCAATATTGTTGGCTAGACGGCGAACAAATGCACCCAACTCGTTTGCAGGAAGTGCACGGTTCACCCACCCATATTTTTCTGCCAGCAGCGCATCAATGAGATCCGCACCAAGTATTACTTCTAACGCACGTCCCCGCGTCATTCGCTGTGAAAGATATTGAGTGGCACCGCCACCGGGAATAATACCCATCAATGCCTCACATTGAGCGAGTCCTGCACGACCAATGGCGGCGAATGTCATATCCACTGCCGCCACGAATTCAGCACCACCACCCCGCGCCAGACCTTCGAGTTTGACAATTGTCACTTGCGGTTGTGCCCGAATCATCTCTCCCAAAGCCTGAAATGGGTTCAAGCCATCAGGAGCATTCTTGGCTATCTCATCGAAAGCATGCGGCTCATCAATCAGTGTCATGTCTACATGAGCTATAAAAAACTCTGGATCAGCACTTTGGAAAACGATTACGCGAGTTTGTGGATCATCACGCACCTGAGTGAGAAAACTTTGGATATCGCTCATCACAGCAACATCCAACACATTGACTGGCGGATTATTGATTGTAACAGTAGCCACACCACCATCATGCTCAATGTGAAGTGTAGAATAAGTGGAAATATTCATAATGTACCCTGATTTAGCTGTATATAATCATGGTATCTTATGTATACTAGGTGTCAATTACGCACCTTAAGCATCCTAAGTATGTTGGAGCATACCAATGAACCTTGACCTAGATCCAGTCTACCGTGCCGACTGTCCTAGCCGCGCTATTCTCGATCAAATCGCAGACAAATGGTCAATGCTGGTCTTGATTGTCTTACATGAACCACGTCGCTTCAACGCCATTAAGCGTCGCCTCGAAGGTATTACCCAGCGCGTATTGACACAGACACTTCGTAAGTTAGAGCGCAATGGTATGGTGACACGCACTGTCATAGACGGTAAAACCCTAGGTGTAGAATATGCTTTGACACCACTAGGTAAGTCACTCAAACTACCTTTTAACGCGCTCTACGACTGGACTGTAGAGAATATGGAAAGCAGTCAGGCTTGCCAATCTCGCTATGATGAGTGTGATGATGTAATTGGCTCGAATTTCACGAAGGAGTCACCCGTTACTCCAAAATAAAATACGGGGGAGATGGCTACAAACAGTGTCTGAGCTTGGCTTACTTAATTTATCCCGCTTTCCTTTAGACATTAAAAAACCACTCAAATTAAACTATTGATTATTATATATTATCCTGAGATATGCATATAAAAACCTACATATCTATAGACGTTTTTAGAATTATTGATTTGATAAACAATAATACTCAATACTTTTTACATCAGATTCAATCAACAATCCCTTGCTAATCAGCATAATTCTAGAAACGATTGTGACATTATTTGGTTGATTAGGATTGATTTTCTTAAAATTATTATTAAATACTTTAACGAACCTAATTATACAAATTGAGATCAACTATTTTAAATTGACTATTGACTGCACCGAGTTGTAAAAATGGTTAATCTAATTCGCTTTAAGTTTTTAATTCAGAACAAAGTAAGAAATTTAATATTAAAAGTAAATAGATATTTACTCTGTAGTATGGCTATTTAATATTTCTACCAACAGTTTAGAACGCAATTAATACAAGAACGCAAATATCGAAGCAGATTTATGCATGCCGATTTATTTAAGTTTTATAATTCTACTTCGATATATAATAGCAACTGATTAACTCTAAACTTTAAATTTTTTATTGTGTTTAAACTATCGAGCTTAAATCAAAAGGATCTACTTCAGGATCAACTGGTTGATAGGCTTGAATAAAAGTTGGAGACATCCGTTTTGGACGCCCTGAAGCGATTTCTATACATGCCCATTTGGTATTACCAGTAAAGAGTAAGCTAAGATCTTTAGCATTAAAAAAAGCGTATTGACGAAAAGAATAAAGTGCATTGATCTCATATAGCCAAGTTCTCAGAATAATATCATCATTCAACATCGCTGCTTTGCGATACTGAACATGATGTTCTACTGCAACCATTGCATGTTTCATTTCTAAGTATTGATCTAAGCCAACACCTAATGTTTCGATATGTGCAGAGGCAACATCCTGCATCCATTGTACATACACCACATTATTTACATGACCTAAGAGATCTATATGCTCTGGTTTTACTTTGATTTTTAAATCAAATACTGAACTCATCTCATCATTCCTTTTGCACTTTTAAATCATCTGCATAAGTTTGACATAAAAAAGCCACTCTTTGAGTGGCTGATTCTGATCAGTTGTATTTATTGAATACGTAATCCAATCATAGCATGTTGTCCTTCACGAACAATCGCTACACGTGCTACCGTATTTTTCTGTAGCTCAGACACTGCATCAACAAAATCATTTGGTGTATTTACTTTCTTGTTATTTACTTGTGTGATTACATCACCAGGTAAAATCCGTGACTGTGCAGCTAAGCCGCCTCTGGTCACATCTTGAATAAACACGCCACCTTTAACATTTAAACGATTCTTTTCTTGTTCAGTTAACGCACGAATCGCAACACCGATGATAGGTCCTTTATTTGGCTTAGCTGAAGTGTTAGTGTTATCAACTTTTGCAGGTGTATCATCAGGTGCAACGGTTAAAGTTGCTGTAATCACTCTCGGTTTATCATCGCGTAAAATTTCGAGCTTAACAGATTGATTTGGCTGAGTACGATTCAAATAGTTCAATAATTCTGAAGTACGTGAAATTGGTGATCCATTATATTTTAGGATCACATCGCCTGATTTAAAGCCCGCTTTTTCTGCAGGTGAATTTGGCGCAACTTGCGTAATCAGTGAACCTTCTGGTTTATCTAATTTATAGGCTTCAGCTAAGTTTCGATCGATATCTTGTAACATTACACCAAGATAAGAACGGGTAACCTTACCATTCTTTTTCAACTGATCAACAACATCCATTGCAACATCAATTGGAATAGAAAATGACAAGCCCATATAACCGCCAGTACCACTAAAGATACGTGAGTTTACACCGACAACCTGACCTTGTTGGTTAAATAATGGACCACCTGAGTTTCCTGGATTTAACGCGACATCAGTTTGGATAAATGGTACCGATGTTTCACCCATCATATTGCGTGACTTAGCACTGACTATCCCTGCTGATGCTGAATAATCAAAACCAAATGGTGATCCAATTGCAAGAACAGGTTGCCCTACTTTAAGTTGATCTACATTACCCACAGATAATGATGGGAAATTATTTCCTTCAACTTTAAGCAAAGCGACATCAGTACGTTCGTCACTACCCACCACTTTTGCATCAATTTCACGGCGATCGTTCAGCATAATTGTTACTTTAGATGCATCTTCAACCACATGGTGATTTGTCAGTAAATAACCATCTTTACTAATAAAGAATGCACTACCATACGCGGTCTTTTCTTGTGGCGCACGTTGTTGTGGAATAATGATTTGATTACCAAAGAAACGCTTTAAAATTTCAGGGACTTGCTGTTGTAACAACTCTTCCTGAGATAATTTTTTAACAACATTAACACTAACAACAGCTGGACTGACTTGTTCAACCAAGTTAGAAAAATCCACAGGCGTTGAAGCTTGAACTTGTGATGTTGCCGCAGCGACAGTAAATACTGCTGCATACATTCCTTTTTGCATTAGACCATTACTCATTTCTCACGAACCTGTATCTGATGATGATTGCTTAAAAATATTTGTAACATATTATTTAATATAAATACGTAAAAATATGTTTACATTTTTTTATAAAACAAGACTTTACTTAATTTTATCTTAAAAGCCTTAGAATATCTTATTTATACTAAAATCTGACACATGTGACTATTGTAATTTGTTAAAAAAAAGAGTGTTATTAGCAAACATTTTTCAAATTAGCTGATGGACATGTCTAATTTAAGCACAACTCATCAATTTGACGTGGTTATTGTAGGGAGCGGCGGTGCTGGCTTAAGTTTAGCCTTATCTTTGCCTGAAAACTTTAATATTGCTGTTTTAGCGAAATCGACCTTAACCGATGCAAGCACGTATTTTGCACAAGGTGGTGTTGCTGCTGTACTTGATGAAACAGATTCCATTCAACAGCATATTGATGACACTATGATTGCTGGCGCGCAGTTATGTGAGCTTGAAGCAGTTAAACATACGGTAGAGGGGGGGCGACCTTCTGTCGATTTCTTACTCCACCATGGTGTGCAGTTTACATTAGATCAGGATGAACAATTACATCTGACCCGTGAAGGTGGACATTCGCAACGTCGTATTATTCATTCAGCAGATGCAACAGGTAAGGCCATTTCGACAACACTGGTTCAAAGGGCTCAAGAAAAGAAAAATATTCATATTTTTGAAAATTATATTGCGATTGATTTAATCACCACACATAAATTAGGACATAAACAACAACCTAATCGTTCGGTTGGTCTGTATGCACTTGATGAAAGCAATGAAAAAGTTCATACCTTTTTAGCGCCCTTTACTGCCCTTGCTTGTGGTGGTGCAATGAAAGCTTATTTATACACATCAAATCCTGATATTGCCACAGGCGATGGTATAGCCATGGCATATCGTGCAGGTTGCCGTGTGGCAAATATGGAGTTTAATCAGTTCCATCCCACTTGTTTATATCATCCTCAAGCACGCTCATTTCTGATCACGGAAGCAATGCGTGGTGAAGGTGCATATTTACGTTTACCCGATGGTGAACGCTTCATGTTGCGCTTTGATGAACGTGCAGAGCTTGCTCCAAGAGATATTGTTGCACGCGCCATTGATTATGAAATCAAACGCTTAGGTATCCGTCATGTATGGTTAGATATCAGTCATAAACCTGCTGAATTTGTCAAAGAGCACTTTCCTACTTTATATGCACGCTTATTGGAACTTGGTATTGATATCACCAAGGATATGATCCCTGTTGTCCCAGCAGCGCACTATACTTGTGGTGGTGTGGTTGTCGATGAAAATAGCCAAACTGATTTAGCTGGTTTATATGCGATTGGTGAAACATCCTATACGGGTCTACATGGAGCTAACCGTATGGCGAGCAATTCACTACTTGAATGCTTTGTGTATGGTATGAGTGCTGCTAAAGACATTGAAGCAAAATTTAATCATCACTTTGACATACCCACTGTACCTGAATGGGATGCTTCACTATCGACCAATCCTGATGAAGATGTTGTCATTCTGCAAAACTGGGATGAACTGCGTCAAACCATGTGGAATTATGTCGGGATTGTAAGAACAACAAAACGTTTACAACGTGCATTGCATCGTATTGAAATGCTGAAGAAAGAAATTACAGAATATTATCAGGACTATCATGTCAGTAAGAACTTGATTGAGCTGCGTAATTTAGTCATGGTGTCAGAAATGATTGTTCGTTGTGCCATGCAACGTAAGGAATCACGAGGCCTGCATTATACGCTTGATTATCCAGAGCTTTCCCCTGAATTAAGAAAAACGGTATTAACACCGCCAAACTTTACTGTCGAAACACCCCTGGTAAATGAAGAAGTTTAAAACTCCTTGAAATCTTGAAAAATAGCCAGATGATTCTGGCTATTTTTATATGAGGATATTAGAGTTTATTACCCTTCCATACATGGTCTACATTCTGAATTAAAATTGAGCATGAAAGGTATACATCATAAAGCATGCACGTGAAGCGCGAGACTAGTTCAAAATTCATAAGGGATAGTGTATCTATTGCTAAAGAAATTATTTTTAATTTTTATCTCTGAAAAGTGAGGCATCATCTACATCTACGCAAATCAATTTAAAGTTTTCAATCTAACATGAGACATGTGCAAAATCTTTAATGCTATTAGGTCTTCTATTTGAGAATAAAAAAGTTATGTTTGCTGCATATAATTTCGAGGTGAAAGATGCATTATTTTCTTAAACATCATAATAAATGAGCTATCACTATCATAGCCTAATTTCATCGCAACCTGATGAACCGAATTCCCTTCAGTTAACCACTGTAATGCCAATACAACATGTAACTTTCTTCGCCATTGATTAATACTCATCCCTGTTGTTTGATGAAAAGTGCGTGTAAGGCTGCGTTCACTCATACAGCATAACTTTGCCCATTTAGCTAGGCTTTGATTTTGCTCAGGGTTCCTCAATAAGTTGTCAGTCATTTTCACTAAACGTAGATCTTGCGGGATCGGTAAAAAAAATGTTGGCTTTACAACCGATTGAATTTCGTCTAACAAACATTGATGTAAACGTAAGCCTTTTTCTGAAAGTACCTTCTCAGACAAGCTTTCAACTCTTTCCAATAGCGCATTAAGTAAATTTGTCACCTGTAACATAGTGCAAGTGAGTTCTGAGAAATGATCAAGTTGGGGATCAATAAATGCAACATAACCAGAGGAGATACCATAACTACTGACTTTATGTGACACATTTGATGGAATCCATAAAGCATGTTGCGCTGGAACAACCCAAATTCCAGATGGTGTTTCCACAGTAATTAAGCCATTGATGGTCATCATTAATTGGCTTTTTATATGCTGATGTGACGCAAGTTCCCAATCAGGAACTTGCTGATGTATTTTTAATACAATAATTGCTTGGTCTATTTGATCTACAAAAAAAGCATCCACATTATCAAGCATGGTTTACCTATACATTTATCACTTTAAAACTGCGTTGATAACTTTCTGTGCTTGTTGTTGATTGTCTACAATAAACATCGGGTAACCTGTAAACTTAATAAAGTTATTGGCAAATTTTTGCGCCTCTAGTCGAATATTTTCATCAGGTTCAATATGAATCAATGCTTTCACATATTGGGTTAAACTTTCACGTTTTGCTTTTACCCATGCTGCAACTTGCTTGCGTTCTTCATGATCATTTTTTTGTTCAGGAAAAGCGCCTTCACTGATAAAAACAAAAGTTTCTTTGCGACTCAATAATGATTCATAAATTGCAATTGTTTCATCAACTGAAACTGCATCTTCAGCTTGATAACTAATATGAACGATTGGAAAGTTTTCTAAATTTTGAATAAACATGATAATTTCCTTAAATGAGAACAATTATCATTGTATAAATTTATACAGATTGCACATTACTAAATTCAGCCAATAAATACGGTATTCCAGCCAATTTTAAAAGAGTCTAATCTTTATTTTTTCCATAATAAATACGATGTGCTATATGAAAAGTTTCAGCATGTAATTTTGCTAAATCGTCTAAATTCTGATAGCCCCCTGCAAGTACAAACATGATCGGAATATTTTCACGTTTGGCTAGGTTAAACACCATTTCGTCTCTTTTTTGAATTAACTCTGTCGTAAACCATGCTGAACCATAAGGATCTGCTTGATGACAATCCATCCCCGCTTGATAAATAATAATATCTGCTTTCCACTCATTCGCTCGCTGAAATGCTTCATGCAATGCCATGGTATATTGAGCAAAACTTCCATGCTTGGTATGAATGTGACGACTTTCCGCTCGCTCATACGTGGGGTAGCCAAAAGCCAAACCGTAAATACTAAAATTATATAAATTATCCAATCTACGAGTAAAGTCAGCCGTTCCATCACCACCATGCTGATCGCAATCCAAAATAAAAATTCGCTTATTTGCATAATGTTGTGCAATTAGTGCCAAACCATTAAAAGTACAATATGAGCCACCATATTCATAATTTGCATGATGAAACCCTTGCGCAATATTGGCAGCAATTCCATGTTGGAGTGCCAGTTCAGTTGCCAACAATTGCCCAGCATTGATGGAGAGTACCGCATCTCTTAATTGTTCATTCCAAGGCTTAAAACCAGCAAAAGTTGCAAGTTTTGCGGGTTGCCCAGTTAAAAAAGCCTCGACATATTTAGGAGAATGTAAAGCTTTTAAAATCTCTGGTTCAATTTGTTGTGGTTCATGAAATTTATAATGATTAAATTGCTGTAGTTGCTCTGCGACTGCAACAAGTTTTTCCATGCTATTGGTATGTGTTTGAGCAAAATAGCGTGGAGAGAAACAAACATTTAACATAAAACTATCCGAGAATGAGTGCTCTCAATTGTGATTTTGCAACATCATTGAGTTGTTTTATAAGTGTTGTGTCCGGACTAAACAGTCCATTATTCACTTGTTGTTCAAAATGTGTCGTAAATGCCCTTTGTCGATTCTCAGGTGAAATGGCTAAAGTGGTTAATCGCAAGAACCAAAAACCTTGAATCTCTTTATAAGGAATAATATAACCTTTAAACTCTTGATTGGGGACTTTGTTTGCAATTTGTTCGATATCATAATCGACAGAAAATAAGGAACCAATCGGAATACGAATCCCATTCATCAATAAAGGTTGTAAATTTATACACGAATGATTATCTCCCATATTCATTTTTTCAATCAATAACGGACGATTTTGATCATCTACAAAAATATTAATTGAGCCTTGTCTTAACATGGAGCGATGGGCAATCTTTAAGAAAAATGCTTCTGCCATGGGACATGAGCCCACTTTAGGCTTGCCCTCTAGCGTCGGAATTTCAACATAACCTGTTTCATCTGCTGTTTTTGGTAAAATCACATCCTCCAACATAGCGCAAATAACATTACTTTCTTCTAATTGTGCTTGTTGCGATAAGCGTCTCAAGTTTGCTTGAATTGCAACTTCTTGTTCAACTAAGACTTTAAACTCATCATCTTTGGCTTCAGTAAGAAAATTTTGAATCGATTTATTTTGATCTAAGTTATGCCAATCATCGATCTCTAAACCATAAGCATTTTTTTGCTCAATGATTTTTTTTAACTTCTTAAAATCATAATCTTTAAATATTTTTAAATCAGTTGCTTCAACTTGATCACGCGGAAAATTAATGTACTCAGCCAATACTCGTGTAGCCTGCGTATAACCGCAACCACGGCGCTCAGTTTGATGTGAATAGTGTTCATTTAACATCTCCGTCAATTTATCTGATAAAGGAAAAACCCGTTCCTTAAACAAATCTACGACTTCATGACCTGATGACATATTCTTTATTCCATTCAATCTATATTAATATTTTTAAATCAACTATTTATTATGAATAAATTAGCATTATCCCTTGCAGAACTCAATATATCACTCAAGTTGTAATTACATCTATATCAATCAATACAATTGATTATTTATTATTCTTTTTGATACTCATGCTCACATTCATGATTTAAGTATCCATCAACGATCTTTCATCAATTAAAAATGGCCATATTGAGTGAATTAGACTTTTTATCGAAAGCCCCTTCTCCCTTTGGGAGAAGGCTAGAATAAGGGGATTGTATGATGATCTATGCTTTAAAAAAGAACGAACGTAAAAGTCTATTGTTAATGATGCTTGAACCAAAAATATAGATTGATGATCAAAACAAGCTAACCATCAGTAAAAATAGTGATCATTAAAAACCATCAGAAAACTGCTAGGGATTATAAAAAATCACCCAACAGGTATTTTAAAACCCCTAAATGATTTTTTTTTGTGGTGGAACAGAATAAGTTCCTGTCACATGAGCAACAGGATCATCCGAATCCAAAGAATAAATCCAGACCTCCCCCACAATTAAAGCTTTACCCACTTTCATCAATTTACACACGCCGCGAATATCAACACCACCTGTTGGTTTGCGTAAAAAATTAATATTCATATTGGTTGTGACCGTCAAACCCACTAAACCGATTTCACCCATAATCGCAACATACAGTGCAAAATCTGCTAGGGCCATCATGGTAGGACCTGAAACAGTTCCACCTGGTCGTATATCTTGATCACTGACATGCCAAACCAATGAAGCTCCTTTTTCGGTTACTTCTTCAATTTCACAACGTTGTAAGCTAGGTGAAAAAAATTGCTGTAAGAATTCTACGATTTCAGCTTTCGAGCTTTTCATAATTAAAGTCTTTATATCCATGACCTAAAACAATATAAAGACTTTTTCGGTTCAAAACACTAGGGGCCGTTGACAATTCGTCTATGTTTACGACTATAAGTATTTTTTAGGCAATACTAGGCACGAAATACGAAATTTAGTCATTCTAAATGATGAGAAACATCGTTTCGCAAGGTAACGAAGTAGTGACAAAAAACACTTAAGTCCCCCACTGCGCCTTGCGCTGCAAACAAAGCAGTGCTTTGTTCTTGCTCAGGGTTGTGACTAAAATTATCTCAGTCTGCGTTATGAAACTCGAAAATAGTCTCGCTATTTTCTTCATGCTTTACGACGTATACGTCTCATACTCAATTTTAGCCTCCAACGCAAGCCATTTATGAAATGCCAACAGCCCCTTTATCGTTCAAATCAATAGAATAAATTGCTCAACTGAACTTATTTAGAGGATTGATTGGCACTTATTTTAAATAACTCAACGCCTCGGCAAATACTTGTGCTGGTGCTTGAGTTGCATCTAAACGTTTCATTCGCTGAGAATCGCGAAGATGTATTTCAGAAAAACCACTACGTACCGATTCAAAAAACACCACTTTTTCTTGTTCAAAGCGGTCTAAGGCACCGCGTGCACGTGCACGGTTCATTCCCAATTCAATTGGTGCATCCAACCAAAAAGTAATATCTGGCATTTTAGAAACAAAATTTTCATTGAGCAGTTGTAACTTATCTCGGCTTAACCCGCGACCAGCACATTGATAAGCAAAGCTTGAATCGACAAACCGGTCACACAGTACAATTTTACCCTCTGCCAATGCAGGTAAAATCACAGTTGCCAAATGTTGTGCTCGTGCTGCATACATCAGCAATAACTCAGTGTCATTACTCATCTGTTCTTCATGATTGACAGACAGCAACAATGAACGAATTTGTTCAGCTAAGGGCGTACCACCAGGCTCACGTGTTAAAACAACCTGTTGATCTTGTTGTTGAAAGTAATCAAATAACTTTTGAATGAGCGTGGTTTTTCCTACACCTTCAGTACCTTCAAAACTTATAAACATGCTCATTCCTTAATTCTTAGACCGCATAACTTGAATATATTCTTGCACTGCGCGATTATGATCATTCAGATTGGCTGTAAATTTGTGCCCACCATTACCTGTGGCAACAAAGTAAATGTTTTCAGAGTGATCTGGATGCATCGTCGCTTCAATGGCTTTTTTACTAGGTAAGGCAATCGGTGTAGGCGGTAAACCATTGATCGTATATGTATTATAAGCAGTCGGTGTACGTAAATCCTGCTTAGAAATTTTACCCGTATATTTATCACCCATCCCATAAATCACGGTAGGATCGGTTTGTAAACGCATGCCCAGTTTTAAACGACGATAGAACACACCTGAAACCTGAGGTAACTCGCTGTCTACACTAGTTTCTTTTTCAATAATCGATGCCATGATTAAGGCTTCATATTTATTTTTATAAGGTAAGTCTGGCGCGCGTTTTTCCCAAGCTTCATCTAAAATTTTCATTTGACGTTGGTAAAGATCAGTCAAGATTTGCTTATCCGTTGCACCTTTATCAAAGAAATAAGTATCAGGTGCAAATAAACCTTCTGGGTGATCATAAGGAATATCTAAAGCTTTCAGCATTTCACTACGGGGAAGTTGGATCACTGATTTTTCAACCAATGGATCTTTTTGCAATGACTGAATTAATTGCTTGGATGTTGTTCCCTCAATCACTAAAAGTCGGCTCATCTGAGCATTTTCAATATTAGAAACCATTTCTAATACTTGACGTACATTCATCCCTTTGGTCACTTCATACACACCAGCTTTCATGGTGTCATGGATGAAAATCTTACGATAGAGCTTAAGAATAATCGGAAAACTGACCTTATCCTCTTTGGCCAATTGATCAATAAAACCGGTATAGGTTTCACCATTTGAAATAGACAGCTTTTGTTTTTGACCTGTCACTGGATATTCTTTAAAAATACTCATTTTTAAAATAATTGCAGTTATGAGAAAAAAAATAACCAGAACGATTGCAATGCCTTTATAAATGTTATTGCTCACTTGGGCTTGAGTTTTCTTTTTAGACTTTGGCTTAGGTTTGGTTTTAGACATGAGAATTAAACTGACTTAAATTTAAAGTATTAAATAACTCAACACAGGATTGAGTGTCTAGATGTTGATGATTCAACATTTCGACTGCTTTCATTGGACTGAGTGCATTGCAAAAGAATAGGCTTTGAAAATGTTGAATTTCATCCATATCGATAAAACGCTGTTCACAAGTGACGCCATAATGTTGCATCCGTGACAAAATTTCGGCTCGCATCACACCATGTACACCATTATAACGAAGTTCAGGCGTAATCCATCTATTGTTTATTCGAATAAAACAATTACTGCTCACACCTTCAACAACTGAACCTTGTACATCTGTAACTAATGCTTCTAACCAGCCTTTTGCTTGAGCTTCTTTTTTGAGTAGTACCTGTTCTAAACGATTTAAGGTTTTTAGTCCCACCAAATTTGGCATCAATAAGCCAATCGCCTGATCTAATACACCACTTTGAATTAATTCAGGCTGAAAGCACGCAGTTGTTTTTGGATAATAGACCACATAAAGGTCTGCTTCATGCTCGGGCATTGCATAACCACGGTCACCATCTCCCCGACTAATAATCACTTTCAATGTTCCATTCAATATTCCATTTTTTTGTCTTAAACCTTGTAGGGTCTGATCCAACAATTCGAAATTCACATCTAAAAACAAACGTTCAGCCGCTAGCTTCAATCGAGCACGATGTAAAAGTTCCAACTCCATAACATCTTGATGTAATCGGACTGTAGTAAAACAACCATCTCCATAATGAAATGCTCGGTCTAAAAGTGAAATAGAATCAACAAATTGAGCATTTTTAAAACAGATCATTAAGCAGTTTCCTATGACTTTGCACGAATACTATAAGCAATATAAGTATTTTCTTTTTCTTTTTTATTCATATAAAATTCGTTTTTTATTATTTTTTATGGATAAAGACTAGCGTTATGCTCACTCCATCTTACCGAACTTCAGAATTAAATGGGGCAAAAAAATGCAGTTCTCTAAACTTAAATTCGCTGTAGCAGCAGCACTAATTTCAACCACATCTTTCAGCGTTGCTGCAAAAGATTTTTTAAATGTCTCTTATGATCCTACACGAGAATTGTACGATAATTTTAACAAGCAATTTGCAACATTTTGGAAATCTAAAACGGGCCAAGACATCCAATTTAAACAATCACATGGTGGTTCTGGTAAACAAGCCCGTGCTGTAATTGATGGTTTGCAAGCAGATGTTGTGACTTTAGCATTGGCCGCAGATATTGATGCAATTGCGCAAAATACAAATTTATTGCCAAAAGACTGGCAAAAGAAATTCCCACAAAACTCTACACCTTACACATCAACAATCGTTTTCCTCGTCCGTAAAGGTAACCCGAAAGGCATCAAAGACTGGGGTGATTTGGTAAAACCAGGTGTAGAAATTGTAACACCAAACCCTAAAACTTCAGGTGGTGCACGCTGGAACTATTTGGCAGCATGGGCTTGGGCAAAACATAAATATGGTTCAGACGCGAAAGCACAAGAGTTTGTACGTCAAATTTATAAACAAACTAAAGTACTTGATTCTGGTGCACGTGGTTCTACTACAACATTTGCAGAACGCGGTATTGGCGATGTGTTATTAGCTTGGGAAAATGAAGCGTATTTATCTACACGTGAACAACCGGGTAAATTTGAAATCATTACCCCATCACTATCGATCTTAGCAGAACCCCCTGTCGCGATTGTTGAAAAGAATGCTGAAAAAGACGGTAACTTAAACTTAGCGAAAGCATATTTAAACTATCTGTATTCACCTGCTGGTCAAGACATTGCAGCGAAAAACTTCTATCGTCCGCGTAATGCAGCAATTTTGCAAAAGTATGCGACAACCTTCAAACCGTTAAAATTGGTCACAATTGACAAAGAGTTTGGCGGTTGGACTAAAGTTCAAAAGCAACATTTTGAAAATAATGGTGTTTTTGATCAAATCGTAAAAGCCAATGCAAGCAGCAAATAACTGTTTAAAATAAACTTAAACGAAAGGAAATAGGAGCATAGACATGATTCATACAATTATTGTTCCAGGCGTTGGTGGTAGTGAT
The DNA here is from genome assembly GCF_048551735.1 of Acinetobacter legionensis. Taxonomy (NCBI): domain Bacteria; kingdom Pseudomonadati; phylum Pseudomonadota; class Gammaproteobacteria; order Moraxellales; family Moraxellaceae; genus Acinetobacter; species Acinetobacter legionensis. Next base: position 125,920 of record NZ_JBIMBV010000005.1, on the reverse strand, counting down.
TACGATCACTGGCAATCTAAATTACAACGTGAACTCATGTCTTGCTCGCGCGTACAACAACAAGATTGGAACTTACCTATTCTGAAGGACTGGATTGCCCAATTTGTTGCGACTGTCGTCAATTCTGAACAGCCTGTTCAAATTGTTGCACATAGTTTCGGATGTTTAACCACGGTTGCTGCTTTGGCTCAACATCCTGAAATTGTAGCTAAAGTAAGAAAAATTATTTTAGTTGCACCAGCTAATCCAGCACGTTTTGGTGAGGCTGGTTTTGCTCGAAACAGTATGGGTGACTATGAAGCTTATTTTCATGAATTGAAAATAACTGTCCCTGCTGAAATGATTATTTCTGAAAATGATCCTTGGTTGAATTTTGAGGATGCACAAAAGCTGGCAAAAGCGTGGAAAATTAGACCTCGAAATTTAGGTCAAGTTGGGCATATCAATGTTGCATCAGGCTTTGGGCACTTTCCTGAAATTTATGATCATTTAATTTTTAATCAGCAAAACTTCTTTATCAGTAATACTGATGACAACAAGTTGTTATTTAAATTTGCAATTTAATCATTGCCTTTTAAGCTTGCAAAATCGTTTTAAATTTGCTTATTGATTTCAATAAGCTTTCTCTCTTTTGAGGAGTCATCATGTCGCAGCGATCCCGAGTGCTGCCAGGTTTTGGTCTTTCACTAGGCTTCACCCTAGCGTATCTATCATTAATCGTACTGATACCACTGTCTGCTGTATTCATAAAATCATTAGGCGTAGGTTGGGATGGTTTGTGGGAAATCTTGAGCTCTGAACGTATTTTAAAATCATTACAGCTCAGTTTTACCACCGCCCTCATTGCAGCCTTAATCAATGTCATTTTCGGATTTTTATTGGCTTGGTGCTTAGTCCGTTATTCATTTCCTGGTAAACGTATAGTCGATGCATTGGTGGACTTACCCTTTGCATTACCTACAGCGGTCGCAGGTATTGCGTTAACCTCTTTATATGCATCAACAGGTTGGATTGGTCATTTGCTTGAGCCTTTAGGGATTAAAATTGCCTATACCTCACTGGGTATTACGCTTGCTTTAATTTTTATTGGTATTCCTTTTGTGGTTCGTACAGTCCAGCCTGTTTTAAGTGATCTTGAAACTGAGCTAGAAGAAGCCGCTTCGGCATTGGGTGCAAACCGTTTTCAGATCGTAACAAGAATTATTTTACCGATTTTGTTTCCTGCATTACTGACTGGCTTTGCATTGGCATTTGCTCGTGGTGTGGGTGAATATGGTTCGGTAATCTTTATTGCGGGAAATATTCCTTACGAAACTGAAATTGCTCCGTTAATGATCATTACGCGCCTTGAAGAATATGATTATGCAGGTGCAACGACAATTGCAGTTGTGATGCTGGTGATTTCTTTCTTTATCTTGTTCCTGATTAACTTGATACAGGCTTGGGCTAGTCGCCGTACAGGGAGAACAGCACGATGAGCTTAAATACCAATAGCAATGCTTTGGCAGAAAAATTGCAATCTCGTGATGCGACACGTGAACCGGCATGGGTACGTAATACCTTACTGATTATTGGTCTGATTTTCTTTTTAGGCTGCTTAATTCTACCGTTGGTGCTTATTTTTGTTGAAGCATTTAAACAAGGGGTTCAAGTCTACTTTGCCTCACTAGTTGACCCTTATACCTTGTCTGCAGTCAAACTCACATTATTGACTGCAGCCATTGCAGTACCTTTGAATGTGATTTTTGGCGTTACAGCAGCATGGTGTGTCGCCAAGTTTAATTTCCGTGGAAAATCATTCTTAACCACCATTATTGATACACCTTTTTCAGTCTCACCCGTCATTGCTGGTTTAATGTTGGTTTTAATCTTTGGTTCACAAGGTTGGATTGGATCATGGTTAATTGAAAATGATATTAAAATCCTCTATGCAACACCGGCCATTATCCTTGCCACAGTATTTATTACTGTTCCTTTTGTGGCACGTGAATTGATTCCATTGATGGAAGCACAAGGTACGGAAGAAGAAGAAGCTGCGATTGTACTCGGAGCTTCTGGTTGGCAAACCTTTTGGAAAATCACCATTCCAAATATCAAATGGGGCCTTATTTATGGCGTGATTTTGTGTAATGCACGTGCCATGGGTGAATTCGGTGCAGTATCTGTGGTTTCAGGACATATTCGTGGCGAAACCAATACCTTACCGTTGCATATTGAAATTTTATATAACGAACCAAATTCGATTAGTGCTGCTTTTGCGGTCTCAACACTGTTAGCATTCTTAGCCATTTTTACCCTGATTTTAAAAACATGGGTTGAATATCGCCAAGAAAAACAAGATCGAGAAAGTAAAGAATCAACTGTTTCTTAAGGAATTGCACATGAGTATTCAAGTTAAAAATATTGAAAAAAACTTCGGTGCATTCCATGCACTTAAAAACATCTCTTTAGATTTTCCAGAAGGTCAGCTGGTTGCGCTACTTGGCCCTTCTGGCTGTGGTAAAACGACACTACTGCGTATCATTGCTGGTTTAGAATCTACCGATAAAGGGCAAGTCATTCTTGAAGGTACAGATGCGACTAATATTCACGTACGCGAACGACAAGTAGGTTTTGTTTTTCAGCATTACGCATTGTTCCGTCATATGACCGTCTATGACAATGTTGCATTTGGTTTACGTGTTCGTCCAAAAGCAACTCGACCAAATGAAACTGAAATAAAAAAGCGCGTTACCCGTTTACTAGATTTGGTACAGCTCGGTTTCTTAGCAGATCGTTATCCAGCGCAATTGTCTGGCGGTCAACGTCAACGTATTGCATTGGCACGCGCATTGGCTGTTGAACCTCGGGTATTACTCTTAGATGAACCATTTGGTGCACTGGATGCCAAAGTACGTAAAGAATTACGCCGTTGGTTACGTACTTTACATGATGAATTACATATCACTTCAATCTTTGTTACCCATGATCAAGAAGAAGCCTTAGAAGTTGCTGATCAAATCGTGGTAATGAACAAAGGTGATATTGAACAAATTGGTTCACCGCGTGAAGTTTATGAAAAGCCTGCAACACCTTTTGTATTTGACTTTTTAGGTCAAGCAAACCGTTTTGAAGGTGAAAACCATCAAGGCATCATTCAAATTGGTGAAGATCGCATCCATCTGCCTTCGGCTACACAAACCGCCAATGGTAAAGTGATTGCCTTTGCCCGACCAAATGAATTGAAAATTCATACGCAACCGACTGAAAATACAATTCAAGCAATTTTCTTACGTGAGTTGTGGATTGCGGGTAAAGTTATGGCAGAGTTACAAGATCGTCAAGGACAACTGATTGAAATTGCTTTAAATCCTGATGAAGCAAAATTACATCAATATCGACCAAATCAAACAGTTTGGGTAAGTGCATCTACACTTCACCTATTTGAAAATCAAGTCGCATAATCGACGACAGGATGAATATTACTCCTATTCATCCACATTTGAGGTATCGAACATCATGAACTTTCAACAATTACGAATTATTCGAGAAACAGTTCGTCAAAATTACAATTTAACTGAAGCATCTGCTGCACTTTATACCTCGCAATCAGGTGTAAGTAAGCATATTAAAGATTTAGAAGATGAATTGGGTGTACAACTTTTTGTTCGTAAAGGTAAACGGTTATTAGGTTTAACTGAACCTGGTCAAGCCCTACTGAGTATTGTTGAACGCATGCTCATTGATGCTGACAATATTAAACGTCTTGCAGACGATTTTAATAAAGTTGATGAAGGTACACTCACCATCGCAACAACACATACACAAGCACGTTATGTGTTACCACCGATCGTGAATTTATTTAAAAAAGCATTTCCAAAAGTTCATTTGATTTTGCAACAAGCCAGTCCTGTGGAAATATCTGAAATGTTATTGCTTGGTTTGGCTGATATCGGTATTGCAACTGAATCACTGACCACTGAAGATAATTTGGGCAGTGTATCTTTCTATAACTGGAAACACAGCATCATTACGCCACAAGATCACCCATTGACTAAGCTTAATCCCAAAGAGATTACCTTAGAAAAATTGGCTGAATTTCCAATTATTACTTATCACGGGGGTTTTACTGGACGTTCTAAAATTGATAAAGCCTTTGAAGATGCCAATTTAGATGTAGACATTGTGATGTCAGCACTGGATGCCGATGTGATCAAAACCTATGTTGAACTGGGAATGGGTGTCGGTATCGTCAATGATGTCGCTTATGACACAGAACGAGATAAGCGTCTAAAACAAATCGATACTGATATTTTTGGTTTAAATACGACATGGATTGCAGTTCGTAAAGGGCATCTACTTCGTGGCTATGGCTATGAGTTTATTTCGCTCTGCTCTCCAGAAGCTGATATCAAAGCATTGAAAAAAATTGCGTATCCTGATGATTAAACTTTGAAATCAATCATCAAGAAAGAAACCATCAAAGAGTCATGATGATTAATGATAGAGAGCTACGGCTCTCTTTTTTATCATTTAAAAATAAAACACAAACTCTTAAGAATAATTAATCTATTTGATTTTATTTAATATTTTATTATGAGCATGCTTTTTTAGTATAAAATTTAGTCTTATCTTAATCACTGATCAATTTATTTTTGGGGGAATGAATGAATTCGATTGCTTGGGGCTTAACCCTTGGAAGTTTTGTTCCTCTTTTTAGCCATGCAGCAGGTATGGAGAAATCTGACCAGTCTATCCTTGCTTTTTTAGAACCACGTCATTATGTAGAGTTGTCTTATGCAGAGCTCTATGCAGATGTTTCAGGACAACTACCCCAACATGAGCAATTCAAACAACTCGGCATTCAAGATTTTTCAACAGGCAACCTTGTTAACAATTACCACTTTGTCAAAGCTGCCGCAAAACTACAAATTGCCTCGCAACTTTCATTTGGACTGATTTATGATCAGCCTTATGGTGTTGATCTCAGTTATGAATATCGCCCACAGAGCTTTGCTGGAAAGCAACTTTTAGAGTCGGGTCAATTTAAGTTTAAAAGCCAAAACCTTTCAATGTTATTGGGTTATCAACCTAGTGCGAATTGGAATATATATACTGGTGGCATTTATCAACAGTTTGAGGGTGAACTCAAAGTCTTTGGAGCAAACTATTCAGCGATGAGTGGTTATCATGCAGAGCTAAAACAAAGTTCAGGTCATGGTTGGCTTGCAGGTCTAAGCTACCAAATTCCAGAGTATGCAGTAAAAACTGCGATTACCTATCGTTCCAAAATCAATCATCAATCGGCAATCAATGAGGATGTTGCAGAGCAAGCTTTAAGTATTCTTCCCTTCGCGAAAACGCAAATCACCACACCTCAATCCATCAATTTGGATCTTCAGACTGGTTTAACACCATCGAATATTCTTTATGGTAATTTGAGGTGGGTCAATTGGAAAGATTTTGAAATTCAACCTAGACAATTTGGTGCAGTGGTTAATATTGCTGCAGAACAATATCCCGAGCTAATCAAACCTTTTAATTTGATTGATTACAACAAAAATCAATGGTCTGCAAAGCTTGGGCTTGCACATATATTTTCACAACAATGGATTGCCACTACGGATATTTCATGGGATTCAGGCACTGCGAATCCCGCTGGAACCTTAAATCCTTCTGATGGCTTTTATGCTTTAGGTTTGGGTGCTTTATATAACATCAATCCGCAGAGCTTTATTTCTTATGGTGTTAAATATTTTAAATTCAATAAAGCAAAAGTTAGCGACTTAGATGCCAATACTTCGATTATTCAAAACTCAACTTTATCTGAAGTGGCTCATAATGATGCTTTTGCCCATGGAATTCGACTTGGCTATCGCTTTTGATTCATCTGAAAATCCAGTTATAAAAAATACCCAGTTCAAAATAAAAAAACGAGCCGAAGCTCGTTTTTTATTACATGATCAACAATCAATTACCAATGGTAGCTTACGCCCACTTTACCAACTGGTAACCATTTATATTTGTCATCATTACGGATTTTATCCGCTTCTGCTCTAGTTGCTTGACCTAGAGTACGACCATCATCACCAATTAATCCTGGGTTACTAGAAACCAGTTCCACTGTTGGATTACCTGTGTAGTAAGCACCTACTTCACCAAATACACCGAAATTCTTATTAATTTTCGGAGCAATACCGAAGCCTACATATGGGGCAATATCATTATCGTATTTCTGGTTACCTTTAATTGATACATTATCATTTAAACCAGCATTAAAGCGTGACCCATCAACTTTAAATGATGCATTACGACCAATATTACGATTTACATCATAATCATTGTCAATATAAGCTACACCAGCAGCGACATATAGACCTTGTGCCCAAGTATTTTGGCTTGCACCCCAAGGACGAATCTCAGCGTTTAAATACGCTAATTTGTTGTCCATGTCTAAGTCATATTTAGATCCATTGATTTTTAAATCATCAGACCAAGAAATATCACCACCGTTATAACCCAGTGCTAAACCAACATAAGGGTTAGCAGTCCAAAGTAAAGCACCACCGTAACCAGTTGTACCGACTTCAAGACGAGCACCTGTAGGAATTAATTGGTTTGCTTCAAATGCATAACCTTGGTCAACAACAGAGCCATCTGCCATTGCTAGACCAGAAGCAGATAACGCAGCTGTAACAGCCAATAATTTTAACACTTTCATTTATGTCTCCTCAAAAAATAGAGTTTGTTCTTTAATCATTAATGTGTTGGACTCAGGACGATCATATGTGATTCTCTGCTCACAATTAATAGATAAATTGATTGCTTTTTGTTATTTTTTGATACAAATAGATATTAATTGTTGTTTTTAAAGAGAATAAGTTAAATAAAAACTTAACAATTCGCTCTTTTGGTTATTTTATTTTAAATTATAAGATTAGTTTTTTCGATTGAAACTAGATTTTATATCTAAACTGAGTCCAATTTGGTGTAGAATCTTTTAAAATTTTTTGGGAAGGAAGATCATGTCTCAGCTTTCAACGATCATCGAACAAGCGTTTGAAAACCGTGCTAACTTTACAGCAGTAGATTGCCCTGCTGAAGTACGTCAAGCTGTTGAAGAAGCCATTGCTGGCTTAGATAACGGTACACTTCGTGTAGCTGAAAAAATTGACGGTGAATGGATTGTTCACCAATGGTTGAAAAAAGCTGTGTTATTGTCTTTTAAGTTAAATGATAACAAGCCAATCGAATCATGTGATCTTCGTTTCTATGACAAAGTAGAGACTAAATTTACAGGTTGGACTGAAGAACAATTTAAAGCTGCTGGTGTACGTGTAGTACCGCCTGCTGTTGCGCGTAAAGGTTCTTTCCAAGCGAAAAATGTAGTATTGATGCCTTCGTATGTAAACATTGGTGCTTATGTAGATGAAGGCACAATGGTCGATACATGGGCAACTGTAGGTTCGTGTGCCCAAATTGGTAAAAATGTTCATCTTTCAGGTGGTGTAGGCATTGGTGGTGTTCTTGAACCACTTCAAGCAAACCCAACAATCATTGAAGATAACTGCTTTATTGGTGCACGTTCTGAAATCGTTGAAGGTGTGATTGTTGAAGAAGGCTCAGTTATTTCAATGGGCGTATTCATTGGTCAATCGACTAAGATTTTTGACCGTGAAACAGGTGAAATCCATTATAGTCGTGTACCTGCTGGATCAGTTGTTGTTTCAGGCAGCCTACCATCTAAATGTGGTACGTATAGCTTATATGCTGCAATTATTGTCAAGAAAGTTGATGCTAAAACACGCGCTAAAACAAGCCTGAACGAATTGCTTCGCGAAGACTAATTTATATCCCCTCGTGGAATTTTAGTCATCTAGCATGGCAATCGCTTCTCATCTCTACGGTCAATCGTGATCGTAGAGATTTTTCATTTTGTAATCTGTGGTAAATTTCATGAATTCTCTTCGTTCTTCAACTATTCCTGTTTCTGATCCGTCTGCGGGGCTACGTATCACGGAGATTTTTTATTCATTGCAAGGTGAAGCCAACACTGCGGGTTTACCTACTGTTTTTATTCGTTTAACGGGTTGCCCATTACGCTGTACCTATTGCGATACCACCTATTCTTTTGAAGGTGGCGAGCGCCAATCGCTTGACCAAATAATTCAAACAACATTAGATTATAAAACTCCTTACATCTGTGTCACAGGTGGCGAACCCCTCGCTCAACCCAATGCCTTACCCCTAATGCAACGTTTGGCAGATTTAGGTTGTGAAGTTTCTTTAGAAACCAGCGGCGCTTTAGATGTCTCTAAAGTCGACTCACGCGTTTCAAAAGTTTTAGATTTAAAAACCCCAACTTCGGGTGAGGTTGCACGAAATTTACTGAGCAATCTTGATCATTTAACCCAACATGATCAAATCAAATTTGTGATTTGTAATCGTGAAGATTATGAATGGTCTAAACAGCAAGTTGAACAATACGCTTTAGAGCAAAAAGTCAGTACAGTTTGGTTTTCTCCTGCTTTTGCAGTGCAAAAAGGTGCGGCACGTTTGCCTCAGCTTGCTCGTGATTTAGCACAATGGATTTTAGAAGACCATCTCCCTGTTCGCTTCCAGTTGCAATTACATAAATTGCTTTGGAACGATGAAACTGGTCGTTAAATTTATCGTCAATTATTAATATTTGGAGAGTTGGATATGCGCCCTCGTGCCGTAGTCTTATTATCTGGTGGCTTAGACTCAACGACGTGTTTGGCTTGGGCTCAAGCAAACTATGACTGTATCGCCCTAAGTTTTATGTATGGTCAACGCTCTACCACTGAACTCGATGCAGCCCGTGCTTTAACGCAACGCGTAGGTGTAGAACATCGTGTGATTAATATCGATTTAGGTAATTTAGGCGGTTCAGCGCTTACAGACCTTAACATTGATGTACCTGATCATGAAACAGATGGTATTCCTGTAACTTATGTTCCAGCACGTAACACCATTTTCTTGTCTTATGCACTTGCTGCTGCTGAAGTTTTTGATGCTCAAGCAATTGTAATTGGCATCAATGCTGTTGATTATTCAGGATATCCTGACTGCCGACCAGAGTTTATCGAGGCTTTTGCCAATATGGCTCGTCTTGCAACGAAAGTGGGTGTGGAAGGAAAGCCTCTTAAATTTGAAACACCTCTGTTACATTTATCCAAAGCGAATATAATACGCTTAGGTATCGAACATGGCGTAGACTATAGTCAAACGGTTTCATGCTATCAAGCAGATGACCAAGGACGTGCTTGTGGCAAGTGTGATAGCTGCCGACTTCGTAAAGAAGGTTTTAAGGATGCAGGTATTGCAGACCCAACACGTTATATACCGCAATAACAAGGTACTGTTTATGAAAAATTTAAAATCAAGTCTTATTCTTTCTGCTTTATTTTCAGCCTCGGCTTTAATGGGATCTACGGCTTTTGCTGCTGAATCAAATGCAGTTCAACAAGCCTATAAAAGCGCAAATGTGAAATCTGCGCTTATTGGTGTGTGTAAAACAGAAACTGCTAAAGGTGGTAAGTTAACTTCTGCGGAAGTAAGTAAATACTGTAGCTGTGCTGTTGAATCTGATGGTAAGTTAACCAATGATCAAAAATGGCAAATTCAAAGTGCCATTAACCAAAAGAAAAGCCCAGCGACACTGGCTTTCGTTCAAAAAAACAACCAAGACCTTCAAACATGTTTTGGTCCTCAGTTAACAGGTAAATTAAAAACCTTAACTGAAGAAGTAATGAAAGCTGCACAAGCGAAGAAATAATTTCTTCTTGTTGTGAAGAGCCTGCATATGCAGGCTCTTTTTACAATTGGATGATACAAAGCGATATGCTAGATCAATGGGACACTGTTCTACAGCAACAAAAGTTTGTTGCTTCATATAGTGGCGGTAAAGATAGTAGCCTTGCGTTATACCATGCTTTGCAAACTGGACAAGCCGTGGCTTTAATGGTCATGTTAGAAGAACATGGGCAAAGATCTCGTTCTCACGCCATGCCGCTGGATATCATTGATACTCAAGCTAAGCTGATTGGTTTACCAATTCTTAAAGCAGCAGCCACGTGGAATGAGTATGAACATCAATTTTTAAATCTGCTCAATCAAGCCAAACAGCTGGGTGCAGAAGCCCTTGTTACGGGTGATATTGATCTGATTGGACATGCGCAATGGAACCAATCTGTCTGTGAGCAAAGCCAATTACAGTTATGCATGCCATTATGGCAAAAACCACGGCTCGACATTGTGAGTGAATTGATTCAACTGGGTTTTGTCAGCATCATTGTGACGATTAATTTAAACCTCGGTATGCGGGTTGAAGATTTAGGTAGAATTTTAACAGCTGATTTTGTGAATGAATTAATTACACGAGGGATTGATCCATGTGGTGAAGCTGGTGAATTTCATACCACATTGATAGATGGTCCCATTTTTAAAAAACCACTTTTACTGCATAAAGGTGATATTCTGTATCATGAAAATTATGCATTTCTAGCACTTGAACTTAAACAAGATAGCATTTAAGGACAAACAATGACTGAGCAAATATTACTTCCGAATCAAAAATTCCCTACGACTACGGGTGAAATCAATCTCACTGAGCTCTCCACAGATTGGTTAGTTTTATATTTTTATCCAAAAGATTCTACACCTGGCTGTACCACTCAAGCGGTTGGTTTCTCCTGTATAAAAGACCAATTTGACGCTTTAAATACCACTATCATTGGTGTATCTCGTGACTCTGTAAAAGCACATCAAAACTTTACTGAAAAGCAAGCATTGACCATTAATCTGATCAGTGACAAAGAAGAAGAATTATGTAAACACTTTGATGTGATTAAAGAAAAAAATATGTATGGTAAAAAAGTGATGGGAATTGAACGCTCAACATTTATTTATCATCAAGGTAAACTGGTTAAAGAATATCGTAAAGTTAAAGCAGCTGGACATGCTGAACAAGTTTTAGAAGACTTAAAAGCACTACAAAAAGCTTAACTGCAAAAGTCCCTACTCGCTTTGAAGTTAACGCGATTTTAAGCGTGTCAGGGACTTTAGCAGTTTCTTATTGAGAACATACTCAAATCTGATATAGCTTATTCCTTCTTTTCTCATTAAAAATGATCATTATGCTGAGTTGACCAACAATACCAATTAAACCAGCAAAGATATTGCAATTCCCCACATGACTAATGCAATAATAAAATCTAATATTTGCCATGAGCGTTGATTTTGAAAAACGGGGAGTAAAAAGCGTGCACCAAAACCTAAGCTAAAGAAGAATAACCACGATGCCGTTACTGCACCAATCGCAAAATACAGCGCGGCGGTAGATTCAAACTTTGTCGATATAGAACCAATTAAAACCACAGTATCCAAATAAACATGTGGATTAAGCCAAGTTAAAGCTAAACAAATCAGAAGCATTTTCATTAGTTTGAATTCATTATTTTCACTCGGTTTTAAACCTGTCGATGTTCTGAAAGCTTGTAGAAAATGTTGTGCTCCATAGACCAATAAAAACGTTGCTCCGAAATACTTTGCCCAATCGACAAACTCTGGATGGGTTTGAATAACTTTTGAAAATCCAAGCACACCCAATAAAATTAAAATCGAGTCAGATGCGGCACAGACCACGCAAACCCAAAATACATGTTGCTTCTTTAAACCTTGTTTGAGTACAAAAGCATTTTGAGCGCCAATTGCAATAATCAGGCTAAACCCAACAGCTAACCCCTGCATATAACTTTGCAACATTTTAAAACTACACTTTTAAAGTTTTGAATGGATTGTGCTATTATCCAAATTTACTCCTTTAAATGAGTATTTCTAAGTAAATATCATTTAAGTTAAGTTTTTCTTAGTTATTGGTAATGGGGTATTTTAAAATAACTCATCTCTTTATATAAAAACGCCAATTTTTTAGAGGATCCGCATGTTACAAAGTAAGCATAGTGAAGCTTTTCTAGCGGTTGCCGAAACAGGTAGCTTTGAGCAAGCTGCTATTCGTTTGAACATCACAGCGTCAGCGGTAACATTACGTTTGCAAACTTTGGAAAAACAACTTGGACAAGTCCTGATCATTCGAGAAAGACCATGCAAAGTCACTCAAGCAGGCCAGGAAGTGTTACTTTTTCTACAACATCATCGCTTGATGGAACAGAATTTAATTCAGAGTCTTCAAGGACAAAGTTCACAATCACAATTTTTTAAATTAAACATAGCCACCAATGCCGATTCATTGGTGACGTGGCTATTACCCACAATTCAACACACCTTACTTACAGAAAAAATTGCTATAGACTTAAAAATTGATGATCAAACTCAAACCCATCACTTACTGGAAGCGGGATTAGTCAATGCCTGTATTTCAACCGAATCGAAACCAATGAAAGGCTGTGAGGCGATTCATTTAGGTATAATGAGTTATAGGATGGTTGCTACACCGAATTTTATCCACACTTACTTTCAGCATGGTATTCAACGTGAAACATTACGGCATATCCCTGCTGTTATTTTTAATGATAAAGACCACGTGCATGCCGAAGTTTTACAGCAAGTTTTTGGCTTGATGCCAAACAGTTATCCATGCCACTTTATTCCTTCTGCAACATCTTTTGTAGATGCGATTTTGCTCGATTTGGGCTATGGCATGGTACCTAAAATGCAAATTCAAAAAGAATTAGTAACAGGACAATTACTTGAAATCATACCCAAAGCAAGAACCGATTTACATCTATATTGGCATCATTGGAAACAACAATCTAAGCAACTGGAAAAACTCACTTTGGATTTAATTAGTAATACTCAGTCTATTTTAATCTAAGCACATGCTAATACTATTTGATTAAAGCGAATTCAAATCACATGTAAAGAACCCAACCATATCCCAGATCGAAATTTCATACATTGGACGAGCTAAACCCTTAGCTTGCGTTGCAAAAAATTGTAATTTGTTCTAGTACTCAGAGTTAAAGTATCTAAGTACCAAAAAATTGTCGAATGAGTGAATCGTCCCCGCGTAAAAATGATATCCGTATCGCTATGCGATAGATATACAATAAATAATTGAACAATAAAAAATGTAAAACTACATTATAGATATTATGCTAATTATGTTGGGCACTATACGTTATTACTTTATCCTCCACTGCCCAGACACTTGGATATTCACTTTTTCTCCAACGCCACCCACAGCTTTTTTCATTCCGAAATCACTACGCTTTATGACTGTAGTAGAACTAAAATCCAGCAATTTTGGATTATTTAGATTGGGTTTAATTGTCGCATTAAAAGTTACAGGCTTAGTCACATTACGCAAGGTTAAATTACCTGAAATTAGATATTTATTATTAGCAAGCGGTTTAAATGCCATACTTTTAAAAGAAGCGGAAGGATATTTAGCAGCGTAAAATAAATCTTCACCCATAATCATATTTTTTAAAGAAGATTTATTAATGCTTAGGCTATTTACATCCATCACAAATTCAGTAGATGCATTTTGCGGAGCGCTCGTATCAAAATTAAGGGAAGAATTAACACGCTTAAATTGCCCTTTGACGATGTTCATACCCAATGAGTCGATATGAAATCCAACATCACTATTGGGTGTCAATGTCCAAGACGCGGCATAGCTTGAAATCGAAATAACGAAGCTACCCAATAAAACTCCGTTTATAGCGACTGATTTAAACTGCATGCAATACTCCATTCATATTCTATATATTTCTATTCAGTGTATTGCAATACACACAAAAAACATTAAAGATTTGATTTGTCTTGAGTTTGGTATTTGTACTTTAATTGTTGGTAAATTTCCGTTTTCTGAAATTTCTCTAAAAACTCAGCTGTGCCCAAAGGAAACTCGACCTGATAAACTTCACCACGATAATATGCCTCACGTAGTGGGGTCGCAGAGATAGAGCCAACTAAACTATCCAATTCAACCATTTGCCATTCTGGAAATAGTTTTAAGTAATAAGATGAATCATCTTTAAAGTGACCAATTAAACCAATCTTATCAGTCTCTAAAACTGTAGCATTCACCAAGGACTTAACCAGCTCTACCCATTTAGTATCATTATAAACATCAATAACATGTACAAATTTGATTCGTTTTTGATCCGCTTCAGAAAAATTAGATAAAATCATTTGTTCCCGTTCTGATGCCAGAAAAGGATTTTTAGTATTCCGTTCATTTTGCGCAGAACCCAAGGCCAAAATTACATATTGGCTTTGTTGTAATGCAATTTTAATAGTTTGCATATGCGCGAGATGAAAGGGCTGAAAACGTCCAATATAAACAAGATAATCAAATTTATAAGTCATAAAAGTAATTTTTTATGAACTCATCAGTTGCAACAGAATTTCAAATATGCGACATAATGAGGGCATAAAATCCAATTAAATTTTAAAGCAAGGATAGTACGATGACACTTAGTTGTATTCAACAGCCACATCAACATTTAAACGCAAATTTAGAGAATGGTGTACTGACTTTAGCAATTAATCGACCAGAAGCAAAAAATGCACTGTATGGTGAATTATATCTATGGATTGCAAAAGCCCTAGATGAAGCTGATCAAGATCGTGATGTTCGTGTGGTAATCTTACGTGGCGCAGATGCTGACTTTAGTGCAGGTAATGATATGAAAGATTTTATGGCTTTCATTCAACAACCACTTGAAGGTAAAGAAGGTGACGGCCCTCCATTTGTATTATTAAAATCTGCTGCACGTTTATCTAAACCATTGATCTGCGCAGTACGTGGTGTGGCGATCGGGATCGGAGTAACAGTACTTTTACATGCTGACCTCGTTTATGCAGACAATACTGCCCTATTCCAAATCCCATTTGTCAGTCTGGGACTTTCTCCTGAGGGTGCTTCCAGTAAACTCTTAATTCAACAAGCGGGATATCATAAAGCGGCTGAATTACTGTTAACTGCACAAAAATTTAACAGTGAAAAAGCGCTCAATGCTGGCTTAATCAATAGTATTGAAGACGATGTATATGGTCACGCTTTACACCAAGCACAGACCCTAGCAGCACTTCCGTTGGCTTCAATCAAACAAACCAAAGCATTAATGAAGCATAATCTTGAAGAGATTATTCAATGCGTGGATGATGAAGCGGTGATCTTTATGCAACGCGTTAAATCACCTGAAATGGCTGAAGCCGTTGCCGCATTTATGCAAAAGCGTAAGCCAAACTTCTCTCAATTTAATTAATTGAGAGAATCTGTCAAAAGCCACTGCATGACTAATATTCAGTGGCTTTTGTCATTTTGAATCCAATAAAACATATCATTTAATTATGGGTAAAGATCATGTCACAAGATACAACGACCAAGAAGCGCTATTACGAACCCGCTCCACAAGATATCGATATTGAAAATTTCCGTAAAGTCATAGAAAGTCGTCGCTCAGTACGTAAATACACTGAAAAGCAAATTCCTGCCGATGTTTTAGATGCTTGTTTAGATTTGGCTTTATTGGCACCAAACTCATCAAATCTTCAGCCTTGGACGTTCTATGTGGTTCAGTCTCAAGCGAAAAAGAAACAATTAGTCAAAGCTTGTTTAAGCCAATTATCAGCAAAAACAGCCGCAGAACTGATTGTATGTGTGGCACGTATTGACCGTATTGATGAAATGGCAAAAAACAATTTAACCCATTTCCCAATGCCAGAAGCGCCAAGGGCTGTAAAACAATATTATAAATTTATTGCATATAACTATAAAACAGGTTATCTGAATGCTTTAGGTAACTTTAAAAAGGTGGCTTTTAAAGTAGCACGCACTTTAGATAAACAACTTCCTGTCACTGCATTCAACCCAGCTGATGCAAAGCTTTGGGCCAGTAAAACAACAGCCTTGGCTTGTGAAAACTTGGTACTTGCTTTACGTGCTTATGGTTTTGACAGTTGCATGATGGAAGGTTTTGATGAACCCTTAGTTCGCAAGATCCTCAATCTAGGTGATAAAGAATTTCCAGTCATGGTGATTAGTGCCGGTGAACGTGCTGAAGATGGCGTATTCTTCCCACAATACCGTTTTGATCGTGATTTGTTTATTCAAAAAGTTTAATTTTAGCTTATAAATTCCTCCTCTTTGTTCAGAAGCGGGTTGAGATTTTTAAACTATTATTCAATATCAATGATTTGAATAAACTCAAAAGCAGGTTCTTCATAAGGATGACTTGCTTTTAAAGCGATTGCCACTTGTTTGGCCTTGTGTTCAGGAACGATAGTTTCCACTCGCCATTCAGGCAATTGCTCTAAATGATCTAACTCGCCTATAAAAGGCTGTGCACCGCTTAACGGTTTAAATTGCCCTGTTCCTAACACTTGCCAAGCGCAATGTTCATAATCACCAATACCACCCGCTCCTGCTTGAAAAATTGCAAGTTTGGTTGCTTCAAGGTGTGATTCTGGAACATAGTAGATCAGTTTAAGCATATTATTTTATAATCAAAAACTTGATTATAGCTTTGTTCGTATTTACTTTTACTTATTTTTATTTGGTTTTCGTTAGAAAAAAGCTATGTATTGTTAGCTCAATTCATAAGATTTAAACAGAACTGTAGATTTTATAAGCTTGATCAGAATACAAAAAAAGAGCGCCTAAGCGCTCTTTTTATTTCTCTAAAAATTACTCGTCAGATTCAGTATTATTAGACTCAGTCTCAACTTGATCCATAACGGTTTCATCATCAACTAATTTTTCTGAATCAATTAAACTCTCTGACTCTAAAGTAGTCTCGCCTTCAATTACATCTAACTGATCGATAATCTCATCATCAGCTTCGACAGCTTCAACCGCAACCACACCGACCAAGACTTCTTCATTACCTAAGCGGATCAAACGAACACCTTGGGCATTACGACCTGTTCTCGCTACTTCAGAAGCACGGGTACGAACCAGTGTTCCACCATCAGAAATCAACATTAATTCTTTAGATTCATCGATGGCAACAGCACCCACTAACTCACCATTACGTTCAGATGTTTTAATTGCAATAACACCTTTACCACCACGTTTTTTAGTTGGGAAGTCATCTACTGGTGTACGTTTACCATAACCATTTGCAGAAGCACATAATACTTCGCCAGTTTCTGGTACAACAACTAACGAAACGATTCGGCTAACCACATTGGTATTCGAATCTATAGTATCTTCATCATCTGAATCTACATCAACTTCAACATCTTCTTCTGTTTGTGCCGCAGCCAATGCCACACGCATACCACGAACACCTTTCGCAGTACGACCCATCACACGAGCATCAGTTTCAGAGAAACGGATTGCTTTACCTTCATTCGAGAACAACATGATTTGCTGTTCGCCATCAGTAATTGCAACACCAATTAAAGTATCTTCTTCTTTCAACTCAATCGCACGTAAACCATTTGAACGAACATTACCAAACTGCTCTAATTCAACACGTTTTACTGTACCTGATGCTGTTGCCATAAATACATAGAAGTTTTTACGAACACTTTCTACACGTTCAGCAAATTCAGCGATTAATTCATCATCAAGATCAGAAGCAGAAAGTTCAATACCAATTTCTTTGAGTTGCTTACGTAAAGCATCTGATAAGTCATCTGGATTTTCACCAAGATCTGCAAACGCAGCTTTTAGTGCTTCATAATGTGAGTCGATAATTGTATTTTGACGCAGTTGAGCAACGTTGGCACGGACAAAAGTTCTAAACTCTGTTAAACGCTCTGTAAATTTCTTCGGTGCATCGATAACAGGAAGAATCGCTGTAATGGTCTCTTCTGCATCCAGTGGTAATAAGTTCACCATTGGGCGACCTTTTGCACCACGTGACGCTTGAGGTACTTCAAATACTCTTAAGCGATAAACTTTACCTACATTGGTAAAGCACAATACAGTTGCATGGTTCGATGTCACAATTAAATGTTGAATATAATCGTCTTCTTTCATCGAAGTTGCAGATTTACCACGTCCACCACGGCGCTGTGCAGCATAATCAGACAATGGTTGCGTTTTTGCATACCCTGTTTTTGAAACAGTTAAAACAACTTGCTCTTCTGGAATCAAATCTTCACGAGAGAAATCAATACGTGATTCAACAATATCCGTTTTACGTGCATCGCCATATTGTTGAAGAACCAATGCAAGTTCTTCACGAATCACATTCATCAAAAGATTGAAGTCATTTAAAATTGCGGTAAGTTCAGCAATTTGAGCTAAAATTTCAGAATATTCAGCTTGTAATTTATCTTGTTCAAGCCCTGTTAAACGATGTAAACGTAATTCTAAAATTGCACCAACTTGAGCTGGAGATAAACGATAAAGCTGACCGTCTAAACCAAATGGACGACTTGGATCTTCACCTTCAATCTCATCTGGGCGAACTGAAATTGCACCCGCTTTTTCTAGCAATGCAACAACATTTCCACCCGCCCATTCGCCAGCAAGTAAACGCTCACGTGCTTCAGCTGGATTCGCAGAAGTCTTAATGGTTTCGATGATTTCATCAATATTGGCTAAAGCAACAGTCAAACCTTCTAAGATATGACCACGTTCACGCGCTTTACGTAATTCAAACATGGTACGGCGCGTCACCACTTCTTGACGGTGACGAATAAATGCCGCAATGATGTCTTTTAAATTCATCAGTTTAGGTTGGCCATTATCCAAGCAAACCATGTTGATACTGAATGAATTTTCAAGTTGAGTATTTAAAAATAAGTTATTAACAATAACTTCAGCGTTTTCGCCACGCTTTAAGTCAATTGCAATACGCATCCCGTCTTTATCAGATTCGTCTCGAAGTTCTGAAATACCTTCAAGTTTTTTCTCTTTGACCAATTCAGCAATACGTTCAATGGTTCTTGCTTTATTGACCTGATAAGGAATTTCAGTGAAAACAATCGTCGTACGACCAGTTTTTTGATCTTCTTCAAAATGGTATTTACCACGAATATGCAAACGACCTTTACCCGTACGGTAAGCATCTACAATTCCTGATTTACCATAGATAATGCCGCCTGTAGGGAAATCTGGACCAGAAATATATTCCATCAACCCTTCAATTGAGATGTTTGGATTATTTGCATAAGCCAAACATGCATTAACTACTTCTGTCATGTTGTGTGGCGCCATGTTGGTCGCCATACCGACAGCAATACCTGTCACACCATTGATCAGTAAGTTAGGAATACGTGTTGGCATAACCTGAGGAATACGCTCAGAGCCATCGTAGTTATCTTCCCACTCGACTGTATCTTTTTCCAAGTCAGCTAACATTTCATGGGTGAGCTTACGCATACGCACTTCGGTATAACGCATTGCTGCTGCGCTGTCACCATCGACAGAACCAAAGTTACCCTGACCATCAACCAATTGATAACGTAGACTAAAATCTTGAGCCATACGAACAATTGTTTCATAAACAGCTGAATCACCATGTGGGTGATATTTACCGATTACGTCACCAACAACACGTGCAGATTTTTTATAGGCTTTGTTATAGTCGTTGCCTAACTCGTGCATAGCGAACAGCACACGACGATGAACAGGTTTTAAACCATCTCTCACGTCTGGTAATGCACGAGATACAATAACACTCATGGCATAATCGAGATATGAGCTTTTTAGTTCATCCTCAATGGCAATCGGTCTAATTTCCGATACGCTCATGCATACTCCTTATTACAAACAGTGCAAACTGCTACTGCTCATTTATATAATCTAGCTAGTCAAAATTTAGCTCAAAAAGCGTTGAGCCAAAATCTAAAATTCAGTCGCACAGTATAGCATAAAACCAAGCGATTTTGTGCCTATCCAACCACACTATAATCATGATTTTTTGTAGTATTTTTAAACAATTTTAACGATTTATTGACAATAAAAAAACGCCTGATTGTCCACTCAATTAAGCATCGTTAAATTTATAAATGAATGGGTATTTTTATCTCGAAACCTAGATTTTTTCTATCCAATCATACCCAATGATGTGCTTCATTGACTATTTTTGTTATGTTTATTAGTAAAAAATAAATCACATCAAACAGTTTTGCTTCGGATCGATTAAAAAACTCAAACTTGAAAATTGCCCTATAAAATCCAATATGGCAAAAAATATGAGCAAAGCAATACGGAGTCTAACTCCACTGATCAGAAAAATCTAAACACTTCCAAATATAGAGTTTTGTGAATTTCTATCATTTATATGGATCTGCCTGAATCAATTCACAGTGTTGCAGCAAATCATCACTGATTGCTACACGATAACATTGCCAATCATGAATTTTATTATTTTCAAGCTGTGGAACCATATATATTCGACTTGCAGGAGTATCAGTGAATTTACCCACTAGAACTCCTTGCTGTGTAATTTCAATTTGATCAAAAATAAAATCACTAAACTGAGTCTGTTCAAACTTTTCAATATCTTTTAGGCTCGTTGCAAAACGATGCTTGACATCATAATACTCTGTTAAGCGCGCTTGATAAGCTTGCATATCAAAATAACGCGCTTGATATTCATTAGACACCACCTCTTCGCTTGCAGGAAGTGCTTCATCTGTGATCGCAGCCTCATCTTGATTGGATGCCCCAATTACAGACATCACGATAGGAATAACGACACTTGAAATAACCCCAAGCACTGCCGGACCAAACAAAAATACAGCTAAAAGTATCCAGACAATTTTAAAATTTTTCTTTTTAGGCTGATTCTGAGACTCTCTTTGAGTATGTGCAACTTTCTGCTGCCATGATTCAAGTAATGCACTCGCCTTATCTCCTACAGAAGCATGCTGATTGCTTTCTGTTTCATTGTTCGGCGGAGTCTGTCGAGGTTTTATATTATGCGTGGGATTTGACTGTCCCTGCTTATTTTCACGGCGTACAGAAAATTCAACATTACTATTGCCTGTTAAATCGTTAGTCTGTTTAACATGTTTTAAACGAGTACCACAAATACCACATTTCATGGCTTCATTGATATTCTCAGCGTAACATTTGGGACACTTCATATTTATAGCTATTCTAGGTGAGATGATATGGAATTGAGCAGTAATGGAAAAACACAGCGTCTAAAATGACAGAATCAGCCAGTCTAATGCGCCAACAAATATAGAATTAAAAAAATGGTGAAAAACAGCTACAGAGTTAAAGGATATGTTTGTGTCTGTAACAACTGATTTAAACTGGAATTTTCTGCATGTTGTCAGTATACGATTGAAAATTTAATTATGTTTATCATTTGATCTTATAGGGTTTAAAATTAGACTTCAAGGCATTTATCTACTCATTCTCTCTCGCAATATTCCTTAAAAAACTTATCTATTTATATCAATTAATTATAGATAAAATAACCACTCAAATTACAGTACTTTAGACGTAAGAATTAATATCAGAAAAAATGAAAATAGCATTTTTGATCACTGTTTTTATTTTATGATACCTTATGTTTAAAAATCCCTTTTATAAATCAAGAAAAGATCATGTAGCTTGAATCGTATTAGTTTTGCAAGGTTCCTTATACCTATGGGAAAAATGACCATAAAGGAGCTTTTAAATTGATTTACACTATAAAAAAAGGTCTTATGAGAGAAGCTACTCAGAGTTTCTTTATTAGCATAGAGAATAACCCACCACCACGACTTTATTTATCCGCACATACAATCCATCTATTTAATCAATAAATTTGAAAAAAAAACGCACTTAGGAAATCCTAAGCGCGTTTTTTGAAACTTAATTCGAGAATTAAAGCTTAGAAACTAATTCAGGAACAACAGTATTCAAATCACCAACTAACCAGTAGTCAGCTACAGCATTGATTGGTGCTTCTTCATCTTTGTTGATTGCAACAATCACTTTAGAATCTTTCATACCTGCCAAATGCTGGATCGCACCAGAAATACCTACAGCGATGTAGAGATCAGGCGCAACGATTTTACCAGTTTGACCAACTTGCATATCGTTAGGAACGAAGCCAGCATCAACCGCAGCACGTGAAGCACCTTGAGCTGCACTCAGCTTGTCAGCAAGTGGGTCAAGTACTTTATGATAGTTCTCACCAGAACCAACACCACGACCACCCGATACAACGATACGCGCAGCAGTTAATTCAGGACGTTCTGATTTCACAATTTCTTCAGAAATGAACTTAGAAATACCTGCATCACCTGTAGAAGCCGCTGATTCAACTGCAGCTGAACCGCCTTCAGCAGCAACAGGATCAAAAGCTGTACCACGTACAGTTGCAAGAACAATTGCTTCGTCAGATTGAACTGTAGCAATTGCATTACCTGCATAAATTGGACGTTTGAAAGTTTTAGGACCTTCAACAGCAATGATGTCAGTGATCATGCTTGAGTCTAAAAGTGCAGCAGCGCGTGGCAAGATATTCTTACCTGTTGTTGTTGAAGCAGCAAGGATATGTGAATAACCTTTACCTAATTCAGCAACAAGTTTCGCTACGTTTTCAGCCAATTGGTTTGCATAAGCTGCATCGTCAGCAAGCAAAACTTTGCTTACA
Source organism: Acinetobacter legionensis (assembly GCF_048551735.1). Taxonomy (NCBI): domain Bacteria; kingdom Pseudomonadati; phylum Pseudomonadota; class Gammaproteobacteria; order Moraxellales; family Moraxellaceae; genus Acinetobacter; species Acinetobacter legionensis. The sequence goes on along the minus strand of NZ_JBIMBV010000005.1, from coordinate 103,388 downwards.
CCAGCAACTTTCGCAGCAGCATCTGCAACTGCTTGAGCACCAGAACCTGCAACCAATACAGTGATATCACCACCGATTTTTTGAGCCGCAGCAACAACGTTTAAAGTTGCACCGTTAAGTGTCTTATTGTCGTGCTCAGCGATAACTAAAATACTCATGATTTTATCCTTCTGTATTAGATCACTTTCGCTTCATTTTTAAGTTTTTCAACAAGCTCGTCTACAGACTTCACTTGTACACCAGCTTTACGCTCTGCAGGTGGTTCAACTTTAACTGTTTTAAGTTTAGAAGTTGCTGTAACACCGAAATCTGCAGGAGTTTTCGTATCAAGTGGCTTTTTACGTGCTTTCATAATGTTTGGAAGCGCAGCATAACGTGGCTCATTCAAACGTAAGTCAGTGGTAATGATCGCTGGAGTATTTAACTCAACAGTTTGTAAACCGCCGTCAACTTCACGAGTTACTTGAACTTTATCGCCATTTACAGTTACTACAGAAGCAAATGTACCTTGACCAGCGCCAAGTAAAGCCCCCAACATTTGACCAACTTGGTTAGAGTCGTCATCAATTGCTTGCTTACCTAAAAGCACAAGTTGTGGTTGTTCTTGTTCAACAACAGCTTTTAGGATTTTAGCAACTTCTAAAGCGCCAAGTTGACTGTCATCAGCCTCAACTAAAATACCGCGATCTGCACCAAGCGCCATAGCAGAACGAATTTGTTCTTGCGCTTCTTTTGGTCCAATAGAAACAACAACGATTTCTGAAACTGTTCCTTTTTCTTTTAAGCGAACCGCTTCTTCAACTGCGATTTCATCGAATGGGTTAATTGACATTTTAACGTTAGTAAGGTCTACCCCACTATTGTCCGGTTTAACGCGAACTTTAACGTTGGCATCAACCACACGTTTTACAGCAACAAGAGCCTTCATGTAATCCTCGGCTGTTTTAGCAAAAGTAAATGTTAAGAAGAGTTATAATAACGCTTCATTTAAAATTATTTAGGTGTCCTATCTTGCAATGTGATTGGCATTTCGGTCAAGTCACAATTCGCAAAACTGCTGTAAAAAGTCATAAAAAAGCTTGAACGTACAGTTCACATTTTTTCTAAATATTTTAACTTAGACACATAAGGCTACTATTTCGACAATATTTATATATTGATAAATAACATTATTTGTATAGATTCTGTATAAATAATCAAAAAAATTAAGATAAATTATCAATCAATCAAAGGGATGACACCACCCGTTCATCGATACTGCTACACTCTGTCATTTTAGACAGAATCAGCAATTTTTCTAAGTATGTTTATTGATTAAATTTGTGAACTTTTTGGCATTAAACTTGTAACAAAATACTAAATATACAAAAACGGGCTTCTTTTCAGAATTACCCGTTTGTTTCTGCTTGGATTAATTTACCAATAACCATGCGGCTGCAATAGTCAACAAAGTCCCTGAACCACCATCAATCCATTTTTGCTTACGCTCATTGATGTGCTGCTTTTTGGTCAATTGAGCAATCAAAAGACTCAAACCACAATACACCAAGAAAATCAAAGCAATAAAAATTGCTGACAAAGCCAAGCCTTGAAACACGGTGTTGCCTGATTTATCGATAAATTGTGGCAAAATCGCAAAATAGATCAACATGCCTTTTGGATTCAACAATGCTGTAACAAAGCCTTTGCGAATAGGATTTGAAACTGCTTTCTGTTCAATACGTAATGTCTTTTGGCTAAATACTGATTTAATCAAATGAAATGCCAAATACAATAAATAGGCGATCCCCAAATATCGAATCGTCTCAAACAATACTGGGAATGAAACAATAATTGCAGCAATTCCAAGCGCAACCAGAATCGAATGAACCAGATAGCCAGAACAAATACCGATTGTCGCCATCATGCCTGCTTTCGCATCTTTACCTATCACTTGTGACAGGATAAATAACATATCTGGTCCTGGTGTGAAAATTAACGGAAGTACCGTTAAGGCAAAAAGTACAAATACAGACATCTCTTTTCCCTTTCTGAAGTTTGACTGCGAGAAGAAAACAGTATCTTTTAAAATGCTTAAAATAGGATTTCAAATATTCTATAATAATGATTATTTTTCGAATTAAATTCTAATTTATGAAAATTTCATCTAAGACTATTCTAATCAAACTAGATCGTATTGATAAAAATATCATTCGGGCTTTACAAGCCAATGGCCGAATCCAAAATAATGATTTGGCTCGTGAGATTGGGCTCTCGCCCTCATCATGTCTGAGACGAATTCGACTCTTAGAAGAAGCTAAAGTCATCCAAAACTATACAACAGTGGTGGATCCACAAAAAATTGGATTTCAATTGATACTATTCTCAAGAATCTGGCTGTTAGGACAAGATGCTGAAACCATTGATACCTTTATTGAAGCAATGAAAGAACTGCCTCAGGTCATGGAGTGTTATATTATTCTGGGTGAATGTGATGCGATGTTAAAAGTGGTCGTCCCCGATTTAGAAAGCTACCGTAAATTTCAGTCGACACATTTGACCAAGAAGAATGGTATTACCAGTGTAAAAACCGATGTCCCAAGTCAAATCATTAAACAAAGCTTTCAGCTACCTCTTGAAGATTTATAATTCAAAAATACGCATTAGGTGAATATGAAAACATTTACTCCCCCCGTTCAATTAGAAACACCTAGACTTATTCTTAGACAATGGCAAGTTCGTGATTTTGATGTTTTTGCAGATTTAAATGCTGATCCAGATGTTATGCGGTATTTTCCAGCGGCCTTGTCAAAAAATGAAAGTGACCTTTTGGCAGGTCGATTTCAAGACACAATTACTGAATATGGTTGGGGATTTTGGGCGGTTGAGTTAAAAGAAAATCAGCAATTTATCGGTTTTGTGGGTCTAGCCAATCAAGCGGAAAAATTTACTTTCTCTCCTTGTGTTGAAATTGGTTGGCGCTTGGCACAGCAATATTGGCATCAAGGTTATGCAACGGAAGCCGCTCAGCAATGTTTAAAGTTTGCATTTGAAAAATTGGCTTTGGAACAGGTTGTTTCGTTCACAACTGTACTGAATCAAGCTTCGGAAAAAGTAATGCAACGACTTGGTATGGATTATGTCGAGAACTTTATGCATCCCGTTTTAGACAAAAACCATGCTTTGGCTGAACATGTACTTTACCGTATACAAAATCCAAAGCTGTAACGCTGGTCAATATGCGGATTATCTTAGACGATGTAAAATTATATATCATAGGTGAAAATTTGACTGAGGCAATACGCTAAAAATTCTCCCCTCTTCTACTTAAGTAGTGCTTTAATCAGGATATTCAATAAAAATGATTTATGAATTATGTACAGATCGTCTTTTACTTCGACAATGGCAAGCTTCTGATTACGATGCATTTGCAAAAATCACAGCAAACCCTGAAGTGATGCAATTTTTCCCAAAAATTTTAAATCGTGAGCAAAGTGACGAACTGGCAAATCAGATTAAATATTTAATAGAAATCAAAGGCTGGGGACTTTGGGCTGTTGAATTGATTGAAACCCAAGAATTTATTGGATGTGTGGGACTACATCAACAACCCTCAAAATTTGAATTTTCACCATGTATAGAAATCGGCTGGCGGCTTGATCCAAAATTTTGGAATAAAGGCTATGCAACTGAGGCAGCTCAAGCTTGTCTAAGATTTGCATTTGAAGAACTGAATTTTCAAGAAATTGTTGCATTTACATCTAAACATAATTTTGCGTCGCAAAATGTCATGAAAAAAATTGGAATGAGCTTTTCTCATGACTTTCTGCATCCTGATTTTGATGAGCACCATCCACTACATGAAGAGAAGCTCTATCGAATCCAAAAACAAGATTTTCAATTTGAGTATTGAACTATTTCGCCATGCTTGCTAAAAAATCACGATGAATATGGCTTAAATCAATCAAATCTTGATTTTTGAGCTCCAGCACTTGCCAAATCTCAATAAAGTCTTCTTTTAAATCAATATGATTAGACACTGTTTGGGCCGCTTGCCATTGTTGGTCTGATATCCATAAATAGGTCTGATTAGTTGCTGTATTTACAGCTTGAACTTTACCCTCAGCATTGATACCCAATACTTTTCCTTCTTGCGGTAACGTTGCCTCAATTTTGGGAAGGCTGAATTCTACAAAATGTTTAATTTGGCGTAAGCCATAGCCCTTAAAAATTTCTTTTTGAGCGTCAGTCAGTTGCTTATATTTTTGTTCAAGTTCAGGGATCATTGAAAGACCTAATTTTTCTGCAAAATTGAATCAATAGAAATGTATTGAATAAATACGAAACCTAGATATACATGAGAGCATTTTTAAAAACAATTATCTATTCGACTTTTTTCTGTGCTAAATGTGTTTAAGCGCTGTGCATTTTATCAAAAACTAACAGTACTTCTCAGCAGGTCTATTCATTACAAAATACAAAGATCAACGCTTAATAAAGCCTTATATGCAAGGTCAATCTTTTATTTTCGATGCAGCAGCTCTTGGATGCGCTTGATCATAGACTTGTGCCAGATGATCAAAATCGACATGGGTATAAATCTGTGTCGTGGTTAAATTGCTATGTCCTAGCATTTCTTGCACTGCACGCAGATCTCCACTATTGGATAACATATGGCTTGCAAAACAGTGGCGCAATAAATGTGGGTGTAAATCAACATTTACCCCTGCACGTAGTGCTTGATATTTGACTCGATTTTCAATCTGACGTGGGGTAATACTTGTGCCGCGTTGGGTAATAAATACCAAAGACTCAGGGCTAAACTCCCCCTGCCAGATTCGATAAATTTTTAACCATTCAATCAGACTCTCTCTCGCTTTAGACCCAAAAGGTACAATTCGAGTTTTATTCCCCTTACCCGTGATACGCAATAAATGGCGGGTAAAATCAATATCCCGTATGGTTAAACTTTGCACTTCCGCCAAGCGTAAGCCACTGGAATAGAGCAATTCCAAAATAGCTTTATCTCGTAACCACAACTGCTTTTCTCCAGGCTTTTCAGGCTCGGGCTGATCCATAATCTGATTGACCGTTTCAATATCAATCATCCCTGGTAATGGTCGAGCTTGCCGCTTTATCTGAAAATCATCAGCTGCATTGATTTCTAAATAACCACCCTGTTTAGCCCACTTCATAAACTGACGAATTGAAGTTAAATGCCGTTGTAAACTACTGGTTGAAAGCTGATCTTTTTCGACACGATAAGCCACATACTCTCTTAAATCAGTAGCTTCGACTTGTTTTAACTCCATCTGCTTGTCATAGCAAAAGTCAATAAAGTTAGCCACATCTCGGAAATAAGCTTCTAAGGTATGTACCGATTGATTCTGTATTTTCCGATCCTTAATCCACATCGAGAGCAATTGCATTGCACCGTATTGCATAAGCTCTCCTTTGATCAAAATAGCAAATGATATAACCTGATTGAAAAATATCAGTCTTGTAAAACTGTATACACCACACCATTAATGACTTCTGCCATCTTATTTAAATTGAGTTTTTCAACAGTATCGTCTTGGGTATGATAATGCTTATTTCTAAAAAAAGCCGTATCTGTGATCATAATAGCAGGTATATCGAAACGCCAATAATTCAAATGATCTGAGAAATCCACGCCTTGTACAAATGATGGCGCTATCAATCTTTGACAATCAAGGCGTTTTAACGCTTTCATGGCATCACAATATTTTTCACCCAATCCACGTGAAGTGAAATTACTCACTGCGCCAATAAAATTTCCATGTTTGGGATAAAACAGAGCTAATCCGGATGGATAATCCTGAACATTTTTATGGTCAAAATATCCAATCATTTCCAAAATATACACCGCTTGAATTTGATCTTTTTGTTTTAAAATGGATTGTGCGTGAATATAACTCCCCATATGTTCAGTACGGAAATACGGAGGTTCTTCCAAAGTATAAAAGACAAAATCAACATTCTGTTTAAGACTGGCTTTATTGACTGCCAAAATTCGCGCTGTCTCAATCAGCCCCACCACACCAGAAGCATTATCATCAGCACCTTTGAAATTCCCATAAACATCATAATGGGCACCAAGAATCACTTTTTTGGCGTGCCCCATTTGTAAGTGACATATTACATTTCGATAAGTTTTGCCTTTGACTTGATAAGGCTGGTATTCACAAGGAATCGCAAACTGTTCAAGTTGTTGTTTAATGAAAGCCGCAACTCGATCGAGCTCTTGAATATTTTGATAATTTCGAAACGCTTGTGGGTGAATCACTTGTTGTAAATAACTGTTTAAACGATCAGGTTCAGCTTGCTGATCATAGCGTTGTTCTGCGGCTACACTCCATGTTGAAAGCACACAGCTGAGCAATATAATGAAAAGATAATTTAAATTTAAAAAATTTGGATAACCTATTTGCATGTATAAATCCAATTTAAAAGCGTGTTGGTATAGCTATAATTTAAAAAAACAGCAGTTAGACATTCAGTTCTTGTTGTACGCCTGAGAATAACCAATATCGCGCTATAATGATGCAATTACCACGTTAGAAATTGTTAATATGAAAATCCGTATTCTGACCATTGGTCAAAAAATGCCTGCTTGGGTATTAACTGGTTTTGAAGATTACTTCAAAAGAATCCAACCTTTTGTACAGACGCAAATTATTGAACTCCCGATGGCAAAGCGTGGCAAAAATGATTCAGAAGCAGATATTTTAAAATATCGCCAAATTGAGGGTGATAGTATTCTCAGCCAACTGAAACACAATGAAGTATTGATTGCACTTGAAGTAGGCGGACGTGAATTTAGTACTGAAAAGCTGGCTGAAACCATGAAAGGCTGGATGCTTGAAGGTAATGATGTTGCACTGGCCATTGGCGGACCAGATGGGCATTCTGAAGCCGTGCGAAAAGCTGCTGCTTGGCACTGGTCACTGTCAAAACTAACTCTGCCCCATCCATTGGTTCGGGTTATGCTGATTGAACAACTTTATCGTGCGATGAGTATTAATCATAATCATCCGTATCATCGTGCAGGCTAGTCATGTAATTGGGCAAAAGTTGCATTGATGAAACAGTCTGTTGAAATAAAAGGCTTATTGAGAGCATACATTTTAGCTAGAATGGGCAATTCACGCTGTATTTAATGATCATTTAGGCACAAAGATATGAACTTACAAACACTCCCAGGTTTATTCATTTCACATGGCTCTCCCATGCTTGCGCTAGATCCTGAACAAGTCGGTCCTGCTCTACATCGTCTTGGTCTAAATTTGCCAAAACCACAAGCCATCGTGGTGATGTCTGCCCATTGGGAAAGTGAGGCTTTAGAAGTCAATACAGGTGTACGCCCTGAAACATGGCATGACTTTCGTGGTTTTCCTCAAGCGCTGTATGAGATTCGCTATCCCGCACCAGGAAATCCTGAATTAGCGGAAGAAATTTTGCATCTCTTGGCTGAAGCACATCTTCCTGCACATGCAAATAGTACTCGACCACGTGATCATGGCGTATGGATGCCTTTATTACATATGTACCCTGAGGCAGATATTCCAGTCATTGAAATTTCTTTACCTATGAATATGCATGCTGATCAAATCTACCAAATTGGTCAAGCACTTGCCCCACTCCGTGAAAAACAAATTTTATTGATTGGTTCAGGTAGCATCACTCACAATTTAAGAGAATTGTCATGGAACGGCAAAGATGAGAATGTCCCGGAATGGGCATCTACATTTAGAAATTATGTGGTGAGCAAACTCAATCATAGTAATTATGATGCTGTATTGGAATGGGATAGCATTCCTTATCTACAGAAGAATCACCCAACACTTGAACACTTTGCACCTCTGTTCTTTGCAATGGGCACTGGTCACCGCTTTAGTATTGTCCACAGTAGTTTTTCAATGGGTGCGCTAGGTATGGATATTTATCGTTTTGACTAAAGAACCTAATTGATCAAAATTTAGTTGGAATAATAAAAATTTGTTAATTATTGTTTAACTTTTAGTTATATGGATACATATTGAAACCGAATTAATAAATTGTATCCATATCTTTTAGTGTTTCATGGTTTATCCTATGCATAGTTTTTTAAAACGTGAATAGAATATGAAATTCAAATATTTAGCATTAGCTGTACTTCCTTTAGCCCTCGCGGCTTGCCAATCTGGCGATATTCAAAAATTGGGTGATACCGCAGTGAAAGTATTACAACAACAAGGTAATGCAGAGCAAACATTAAATGCTTATCAATGGTCTTATCAACCAGCAGATACCAAGCAACCCATCGTACTTAACTTTGCAGACCAACGTTTAAATGTTGCAACTGGCTGTAACCGACTAATGACAAGTGCTAAAGTTGAGAATGGTTTATTAGTAACAGGAAATATCGCCTCAACAAACATGATGTGTTCCCCTGAATTAATGAAACAGGAAAGTTTTGCTGCGGCATTGTTCCAATCGAATAAAACAGCATTTGTACTTGATACAGCAAATACTGAAAACCCAACGCTTACCTTGGTAAATGCGACAGGCGGTAAAGTTGTATTTACTGGTAAAATGACACCTGAAACTAAATACCAAAGCCAAGGTGAAACAATTTTCTTAGAAATCAGCCCAGAAACCAAAGAATGTTCTGCTGGTGTAAGAAAAATGCAGTGCTTACAAGTACGCGAAATCAAATATGCTGATAATGGTGTAAAAACGCAAGTAGATAAAGATTGGACATATTTCTATGACGATATCGAAGGCTTTACTCATAGCCCTGCTGAACGTCAAGTGGTTCGTGTAAAACGTTATGAAATTAAAAACCCAGCGGCTGATCAGTCTAAATACGCTTATGTCCAAGACATGATTATCGAACGTGAAACTTTAAAATAATTGTATAGAAAAGCTGAAGTTCAACTTCAGCTTTTCATTTTAGCTACTTATATAAACATATAGATTTAATTCAGCTTCATGCTTTTTCAACCAGATAATCAAAACATTTCTACCTTAAGGTCTACCTTTTAATTTTAATCGATGCAAAGCCCCAAACACTGCACAATAGTTAAATAACAGTGAATTTAAACACTCAATAATAGAAACTTAAGCAATCAATAGTCATTGCATGAAAGCACATTTTTAATTTAGGAAGATCGATAAAGGTAAAACTATGAATCACAAATCAAGCATTTTACTGCTCTTACCGTTGCTCGTCATAGCATGTAGCGAAGAATCTACAACTCAAAAAGTTCCGACGCCTGCACATATAGAGACCCAAATTTCAAATACAACAGTTCAACCACAAATTATTTTTTTAGAAGTCAGTCCTGAAATTCGACCCTGTACTGGTGTTGCACCACAAACCTGTTTTTTAGTCCGTGAATTGACAATAAGCGAAACTGGTCAAAAAAATTATAGCGAAAAAGAAGCGAGTTATTTTTATGATTCTATTGACGGCTTTACCCATAATTCAAAGTCTTATCAAATTATTAAGGTCAAGCGCACAGAAATTGTCAATCCGGCCGCTGATCAGTCTCAATACCAATATGAGCTCGATTCAGTTGTTGAAACGATTCCTAAAAAATAAGCTTGTCACTGTTTTAATTGCTCAGAAAAAACCGATGCAAAAGCATCGGTTTTAAGTTCAAAATCAAACAGAAATTAGAACACGCCTTGCGCCAACATTGCATCTGCAACTTTTACAAAACCAGCAATATTTGCACCATTTACATAGTTCACTGTGCCATCTGCTTGAGTACCATACTTCACACAGTTACGGTGAATTTCTTTCATAATCGCATGTAAGCGCTCATCCACTTCTTCAAATGTCCACCCCAAACGAATCGAATTTTGTGACATTTCAAGGCCAGAGGTGGCAACACCACCTGCATTAGACGCTTTACCTGGCGCATAAAGAATTTTTGCTTCTACAAATTTTTCTACAGCTTCTAGTGTTGAAGGCATATTGGCACCTTCAGCAACACAGATTACACCATTGGCAAGAAGTACATCTGCATCTTCTTCATTTAATTCATTTTGAGTTGCACATGGCAATGCAATATCACACTGAATTGACCAAGGGCGTTGACCTTCTAAATATTCAAAACCGTGTTTTGAAGCAAATTCAGAAATACGTCCACGTTTTACGTTCTTAAGTTCCATCACTTCGGCAAGAAGCTCATTGGTAAAGCCATTTTTTACATGTACCGTGCCATTTGAGTCAGACAATGAAACCACTTTCGCGCCTAAATAAATAGCTTTTTCTGCAGCAAACTGCGCAACGTTGCCCGAACCTGAAATCACCACAGTTTTATCTTTAAAGCTTTCACCGCGAGTTTTTAGCATTTCTTCAGCAAAATAAACTGTACCAAAACCAGTTGCTTCTGGGCGAGCCAAAGAACCACCAAATGATGAACCTTTACCCGTAAATACACACGAAGTGTCGTTACTGAGCTTTTTCATCATACCCGCCATGTAACCCACTTCACGGCCACCCACACCAATATCCCCTGCTGGAATATCAGTATTTGAACCTAGATGTCGGTATAGTTCGATGATTAATGCTTGGCAAAAACGCATGATCTCACCGTCTGACTTGCCTTTCGGATCAAAATCAGAACCACCTTTACCGCCACCCATTGGTAGTGTAGTCAAAGCATTTTTAAACGTTTGCTCAAAACCTAAAAATTTTAAAATAGAAAGGTTTACAGATGGGTGAAACCGCATGCCGCCTTTAAATGGACCAATAGCAGAATTATATTGAACACGAAAAGCACGGTTAACTTGAGTTTGGCCCTTGTCATCTACCCATGAAACCCGGAATTGAATCGCTCGTTCTGGCTCAACAAGACGTTCAAGCAAACCGTGCTCAGCATACTCTGGGTTTTTCTCAATAAATGGCCACAAACTGGTCATAACTTCTTCCACAGCTTGTAAAAACTCTGGTTGATTTGGATCACGTGCTTTAACGTAATTTAAAAAGTCATTCAGGCTATTATATTTCAACGCTCATTCCTCAGCAGAAAATGATACAAAAAAGGTCAACCCTTTTAATAAAATGATAAATTTTGGCGCAAAGTATTTAATCCCTTTTGTATATAATCCACAACCTTTTTTCAAATGTTTTTTCAAATAATATTTAAATTCAATATGATAATTTCTAATCAACCCCAAATAAAATGTCAATTTGTTGGCGTTTTTAAACAAAAATTATTCAATATTTTGATCTAAATTAGCGCATTTTTAGCGCCAAATTAGAGCAAAGATTTTCACTGTAAAACATGCTAAAATTGCAAAATATTCTTCGCTTTTACCAAGTATTTGTTCATTTTTCTTTAAAGTTTTATTCACATGAATTCATCGCTTTCCTTCATTCAGCAAATAGATGCTATTTTGCCACAAACACAATGTGGACTCTGTGGTCACCGTGATGGGTGTCTACCTTATGCAAAATCTATTGTAGAAAAAGGTGAAGCAGCCAATAAATGTGTGCCAGGTGGGCAACCTGTTGCAGATGCGCTTGCTGATATACTCAATCGCAATAAACTCGTTGCTGAACCAAGTGTCTGGCCAATTCAAAGCGATGGCCGCCCACAACGCATGAAAGCTATTATTCGTGAAGATGAATGTATCGGTTGCACCAAATGCATCAGTGCTTGCCCTGTAGATGCCATTATTGGTTCTGGTAAACTAATGCATACCATACTTACAGATTTATGCACTGGGTGTGAACTATGTATTGCTCCTTGCCCAGTAGATTGCATCGATTTAGTTGAAGACATCCAGCCTATTCCAAATGACGAACAACGTTTCTTAGAACAAAATGACTTACGTGGTCGTTACTATGCCCATATTCAACGTGAAGAAAAGCTACGCATCCATCGTAAAGGCCCTGTGGTTCGTGCAGAAATTGACACTGAACTCTTTGCACAAATAACACAGCAAAGTCAGGCTTTACCTACAATTGAAATCAACCAACCCATAATAAAAAATCCAATTGTTACAGATGCTAAAACCACCATTCAATTGGCTAAGTTGCGAACTCAAATTAAAAAATTAGAGAAACAATTGAGTGTTCGAGCAGATGAAAATAAGCAACATCAATTAAATGAATTGATTCAACAGTTATCTGTTTTGCAAGAGGATGCATCATGACTGTAAAGAATATGACCAAAAAGCAGATTCAGATTTTCTTTGAAAGATTACGCGAGCAACGCCCAAATCCGAAAACAGAACTCAATTACTCAAACCCATTTGAGTTGCTTGTTGCTGTTACTTTATCGGCTCAAGCCACAGATATAAGTGTCAACAAAGCCACTGATAAGTTATTTCCTGTCGCCAATACCCCTGAACAGATTTATGCATTGGGTGTAGACGGTTTAAAACAATATATTAAAACCATTGGTTTATATAATGCCAAAGCTGAAAATGTGATTAAAGCCTGTAAAATTCTGATTGAGAAGCACAATAGCCAAGTTCCAGATAATCGTGCTGATTTAGAGGCTTTACCCGGTGTAGGACGCAAAACTGCCAATGTTGTGCTGAATACCGCCTTTGGTCAGCCTACAATGGCTGTAGATACGCATATCTTCCGAGTTGGCAATCGTACTGGACTTGCTGTAGGAAAAAATGTACTTGAGGTCGAGCATCGTCTAATCAAAATGATTCCAAAAGAATTTATTATAGACTCGCATCATTGGTTAATTTTACATGGGCGATATTGCTGTATTGCACGGAAACCGAAATGCCATGAATGTATTGTGTCAGATGTTTGTAATTGGCCTGATAAATATGAATTTGGCGCTGTACGCGAAGTCAAAACAAAGTAGCGAATAAACGAGAGATTTTAGCAAAGCATAATCATCATTTAATTAAAATCAGGCTTTGTCATTTTCCTGAGGAAGCTATTTTCCGAAGAAACAGCTAGCATCTTAAAATAGTTCTCAATCAAATCTGACTTAACACCTCTAAGGGCACCCAGCCAGACTGATCATCAGATAATCTGCTACACCAAATCCAGCCATTTAGTTGTTCTTCTCCAACCAATAGATCGCCATGATCTACATTGAGTTCTTTCGCTGTGTAATCTGCTATTGCATGGCGCCTTGATGCTTATTGATCCATTCAATGATTTGAGTAGCACCCCCCTCTAATCCATTGTCAACTGTGCAGAAATACCAATTGTCCCAATTCTCCGAGCCTTGATACTTTTCGCCTATGTTCAGCAAAGTCCCCTTTGAAAAATGAATAGGCTCTAAATATTCGCTAAGATGTGCTGTTAGGCAATCAATTTCATTTAGACAGTCTTCATATAATATGAATGCTGTGAATTTAACATGTAGATGGATAAACAAAATACTTAGAATTAATTGCTTACACATCTCAATCATAAAAATTCATCCGTTAAATTCATTAATTTGGAAGAATGAAGCGCGATGATAGATAAGGATGAATTTATCCTCAGCATTCATCTCCCTAATTATTTTACTTTTTATTTTCCAAATCTTTCTTTAACTTTTCAAGCCGTTTCCACTCTTCAGCCACCTGTGGATGCACTTGGTAATTACCTGATTTTCTCATTTCACGGCGTTGCTGAAGCTCTTCTTTTTGTGCTTTGCGTAGTAATTTAAAGCTCATATACAATAAGCCCAAAAGAAGCAATATACTCAAAATGACCAAGGCAATTAATACAAACTTCACTCTCTACGCCACTCTTGCAAAAAAAAGAGACCTAATATGAATCAGGTCTCTGTTATTGTCAAAGCTTAAAAAAATGCTTTGAATGCGGTCTTATTTATCTAAAATCGCAAATAAATCTTTTTGGACATCTTCTATTGGACGTAAACCGTTCAATTTATTATAAGTCGGTGCATTTTCCCCAGAAGCTGCACGCCCTTGATAGAAACCAACAAGCTGTTCAGTTTCATTATGATAAGAGCCTAAACGCTTACGAATCGTTGCTTCTTCGTCATCTGGACGTTGCACAAGATCTTCGCCAGTTTCATCATCTTTACCTTCCACTTTCGGTGGGTTATAAATCGTGTGATAAACGCGACCAGATGCTGGGTGCTGACGACGACCAGAAAGACGTTTTACGATTTCTTCGTCTGGCACTTCAATTTCGATCACATGGTCAATGCTAATCCCTTCGTTCTCTAAAGCCTCAGCTTGAGGAATCGTACGTGGGAAACCATCGAAAATACAACCATTTACACAATCAGGTTGTGCAATACGTTCTTTCACTAAACCGATAATAAGCTCATCAGATACTAAACCACCTGATTCCATTACACTTTTAGCTTTAAGACCTAATTCAGTACCTTCACGAATTGCAGCACGGAGCATATCACCGGTTGAAATTTGTGGGACATTGTAGCGCTTACAGATCAACTGAGCTTGTGTACCTTTACCTGCTCCAGGTGGTCCGAGTAATATAATGCGCATAAAAAAACATCCTCATTTAAAACAATATGTATGATACCGTTTGCCATGACAAATTAAAACTTATCATCGTAATGGCATCAAATTTATAAGAAAGCCACAAATAAATGTATTAGACCAGCAAAAAATCCAGTCACACCACCGAGTACTATCAAAATCCATTCGTCTTCCTGAAATGCAGGACGTAACAAGTTTTGAAACTCTTTTGGGGTTAACTCTCTGATCCGCTCTTTAAACATCTGAAAAATTTTCTGTGCACGGCTCGCATTAAACGCAGGGTCGCAAACAGGCACCATCGTAATTTCAATTGACCGATCAATCAAGTCTGTCTTGAGTTTTGCATACTCTTTTAGTCCTAAAGACAATTGTAAAGAGGTACGAACCAATGGAGTTTCCATAATTTCGTTAATATGACGCTTTACAATACGACGGGTTTTTTCTTTCTTAGGACCGTACATCATTTCAGTCATGATTGACTTTAATGTAATCAAATCTTCAGTGACGACACTTGCAAAAACATCTGACACTTCTTCTTGGCGTTTCATAAACGCACCTTGAACATTATAAGTGCCAATTCTTGGAATAACAGGTTTAATCCATGGAAATTTTCGATCTTTTGTCCGTTCAAAAAATTGTGGATAGCGTACATAATGTGGCTCTACAGGATTGAAAACCATCCAGATTGCAATCCAGTTGGTTAAAAAGCCCCAGACTGCAGCAAAGAAAGGTACAGTCCAATGTTGAGGAACAAATACATAGACAAACATTTGAAAAATACCAAAGAAACTGCCAATGACCGCACTAATATGCCAAATAAAGTTAATTTCTTTTTGTCCAACTTTTAAAAACATACGGACCATCAAACGGCGATCGCCTTCCATTTGAGTTACGACCATATCTCGCATGTTGACCAGTGACTCGACATTCATAGTCAGCTCGGTCACGAGTTCTCTTAAAACACCCGGCAATTGTTTATGCGCTTGACCATAAATTCGCCGTTTAATCGAATAAGGTAGGTTTTCCCACAAAACAGCATTACGATCTAACATCACCTCATCAATCAAATGCTCAAGTTCGAAACCGACTTGTTCACCGATAATCCGAGCCATATCTTCAGGGTCCATTGCATCTAAAAACTCACGCAAAGAACCTAGTTTGGATAATGTATTGTCTGTAATAATTCCTGAAATTCGCCCAGCTTTACGTGGCACAATCCCTTGCCATCCTACAGGTAAGGGACCAATATGAAATCCCCAAAACGTGATTGGATAAAATACCATTTTCAGTGCCATCCAAACGTGCGCCCACGTTACAAAGGCCGTCACTGGGATGATACTTAAAATGGCAAGATGATCAGGTCGAGCTGTAAAAGCGTGCCACAAACCATTAACGTATTCCAACATGCATGACTCTCGTATTTATTTCTATTTGCGGTCGAAGGATATAGATAAAATCATAAAACTTTAGAACCCGACACTTAAGGTATAAGCAAATTGTATTTGTGGACGAGTCTCTAGGATCATATCTCCATTTTTATTATGAAGTTCACTACCTGCACCCATCCCCACACTAAATGTACTTATACGCTCTTTATTCAATAAAACATAAGATAAATCGGCACCACCACCATATTGGACTTCATCACTTCCGTCCACTTTTTTGCTTTTAAGTGTTCCGCCATAGACCCCTACATAGAAGCCATTTTTATCTTTACCATTTAATACTACAGGAATTCTATAACCGACTTGGCCTGCAAACTCATGGTCACCATTATAAAAAACACCTAATTTAGTATAGGCAATTCCATAAGGATTTACCCATTCACCATTTGCATGGACCATCTGTTGTGTTACACCCGCACCGATATTCCATTTAGAAGCATCTTCAGGCTTAAACTTTGCCTCTGGTAAAATTCCCTTCATATCTGGCAAATAATCTTTAACATCAGCGTGCGCGAAACTTCCGACAGCAACCAATATTAATAAGGGAAAGATTATTTTCATTATTTTCTCCATTATCCCTAATCTTAACTTAGGTCGAATATATTTATCCTTAAGGCTCGACTTTAACAGAATTATTTTAGCACTCATATACAAAACACTATAAATTTAATGTCGCTAAGGTCAAATCCATATAGGGGCTATTGACATTTTGCCTAGCTTTACAATGATGCGTATTTTTCAAATGAAATGTAAACGGTCTCATCTAAGAAACAAAATCAATTACAGTTTTTAGTTAAAATATATTTTGATGACTTATTTGTGTTTTTTAATTTTTAAGACGCAATCTAGGGTAAAATGTTTGACCCCTAAATTCACCCATCTTTAAGTACTAAAGCCGACGACGTATGAAGCAGCAGTTTCCTCTAAAAAATGTCCAACAAGAAAAACGCATCTTCCGTGGTCGTGTCTTTTTTGCGATTGGTATTGTTTCATTTTTTATGTGCCTTCTAGTTGCACGCTATGCTTATCTGCAAATTTTTCATCATCAAGAGTTTAGTGAAGCGTCAGATAAAAACCGAATTCGACTACAACCTATAGCACCAGCACGTGGCTATATTTATGATCGTAATGGGATTTTACTTGCAGATAACTACCCTGTTTTTACCGCAACATTGAGCAAAGCCGATGTCGAAGATATAGATGACACTGTTAAGCGCTTGATTCCAATTTTAAATCTCAATCAAGAAGATATCGACCGTTTTAATAGCCGCATTAAAACCTCTAAAAAAACAGAACGTGTTACCTTAAAGCTAAATCTAACAGAACAAGATATTGCTCGCTTTAGTGAAATAAAGTTTCAATTTCCAGGTGTTGATATTGAAACTCAAATGACTCGCTATTATCCACATGGTGAATTGTTTGCTCATGTGGTGGGTTATGTTGGTCGTATTAACGATAAAGAACTTAAAGCAATTGATAAAGATAGTTACGCTGGCACAAACCTAATCGGGAAAATTGGTGTAGAAAAATCTTATGAGGAATTACTTCATGGCGTTCCTGGTTATGAATCGATTGAAGCTGATGCACATGGTAATGTGTTACGCCATTTAGGTCGTAAAGAGTCAACCAGAGGCAATGATTTATATCTTTCATTGGATTATGGTTTGCAAACTATTGCAGCAGAACAACTTAAAGATCGTCGTGGTGCAATCGTCGCAATTGACCCACGCACTGGTGAAATATTAGCGCTTGTTTCCAGCCCAAGTTTCAACCCGAACTTATTTGTGACAGGTATTGGGCATGCGGACTATACTGCTTTACGTGACAACTTAGACCAACCACTCTATAACCGCGCTGTTCAAGGGACTTACCCTCCCGGTTCTACCATCAAACCAATGGAAGGCTTAGGTGGCATCCATTTTAAAACTGTGGATTGGGGAACTACAATTTCCGATCCTGGTTATTTCCATTTACCTGGTGATTCACATAAATTCCGTGACTGGAAAAAAACTGGGCATGGCGCTGTCAATTTACATAAATCTATAGTGGTTTCTTGTGATACTTACTTCTATATCTTGTCTTACCAGATGGGTATAGATCGAATGAATGAATGGATGCGTCAATTTGGTTTCGGTGAAAAAACGGGTGTAGATTTACCAAGCGAAAGTACAGGTTTATATCCAAGTCCTGAATGGAAGATGCGTACTCGTAAGAGTAAATGGCTCAAAGGTGAAACCATTTCTGTCAGTATTGGTCAAGGTGCATTTACTGCCACTCCATTACAGTTAGCTATGGCAACGGCAATTACGGCCAACCATGGTGCGCATGTCACCCCACACGTATTACGTGAATCTAAAGGGGCGAAAAAGCATGAAGTACTCAATGCCCCGACAGGAAAAATCAACTTTAGTGGTACGGATGACGACTGGGTCAAAATGCGCGATGCAATGGTTGATGTTATTCAAACTGGTACAGGCCGAGGTATCCGTACACCGATGTACCAAATCGCAGGTAAAACAGGTACAGCACAGGTGAAGAGTATTGCGCAAGGCAAACGCTATAACGAAGCTGCACTGACATCAAGACAATTAGACCACGGTTTATTTGTTGGTTTTGCACCTGCTGAAAATCCTGAAATTGCCATTGCCGTGATTTGGGAAAATGGTAAGCATGGTGGTTCTGCTGCCAAAATTGCTCGTCCTGTATTTGATTACTGGTTGCTAACTCGCAAAAAGAATCCAATTGTACCGCTTAATCATCAAGTCAGTGGGGGCTTAATGACAGCCGGCATCAAACCGGGTGAACTGCCAAGTGGTGATGTTTCCCTTGCAGCAGATCCAAATGCCTTGCCTAAACCGAAGCCAAATACGCAGACCAATACGGCTACCCAAAACCGTATACCAACTCAAGGTCATAGTACGACTTCGACGCAACCCACTCCTCCACCTGTACCTGAGGCTGATATCAGTGAATAATAAAGTGAAAAACCAATTACGTATTATTGGTGGAGAATGGAAACGTCGAGTTCTTCCTTTTGCTGATATCGATGGTTTACGTCCCACACCTGATCGAGTACGTGAAACATTGTTTAACTGGCTCATGTGGGATATTCAAAATGCCAAAGTCTTAGATCTTTGTGCTGGTTCAGGTGCTTTAGGATTTGAAGCACTTTCACGTGGTGCAAGGCACGTGATCATGATTGAACCCAATGCCACGCAAGCTAAATTTTTAAAAGACAATATTCAGTTGCTCAAAGCTGATAACTGTCAGCTAAAAACACAAACAGCACAACAAGCCTTATCCAATTTAAATGAACAGTTTGATTTAATGTTTTTAGATCCACCCTATAGTTTAAATTTATGGGATGAACTGGCTCAAAAAGCGGATCAATACTTATCTAATCAAGCATTGATTTATGTAGAAGCAGATCGTGGCTTAAATCAACTGAATTTACCCTCAACATGGCAATTACAGAAACAAACCAAAGCTGGTGTAGTACAAGCAGGTTTATTTAAAAAAATAATATAGGGTCTGTAGACATTTCATAAATGACTTGCGTTGTAGGTTAAAATTGAGCATGAGACGTATACGTCGTAAAGCAGGAAACGAAGAGAATAGCGAGACTATTTTCGAGTTTCATAACGTAGGCTGAGATAATTTTAGCCACAACCCTGAGCAAGAACAAAGCACTGCTTTGTTTGCAGCGCAAGGCGCAGTGGGGACTAGAGTAGTTTTTACCGCTACGTCGTTACCTTTCGAAACGATGTTTCTCATCATTTAGAATGATTAAGTTTAATAGTTCTTGCCTTGTATCATCCAAAAACCACTTGTAGTCGCAAACGTAGACGAATTGTCAACAGACCCTAATTACTTCATTCATATATTTTCAAACAACAAGATAGAAAAAAATGGGCATACATTGCCCATTTTTATATTTAAGATAAAGAATTAACGTCCTTTCCAATTCCAGTCACGATCATTGCGATCTCGGTCATAACGATGTCGATCACCATCACGATGCTGATCCCTGCGATGATCCGAATCATGTCGCTGATCATAACGACCATGACCACCTCGATGACCATCATCAAATGGTGCAACAATACAGCCGGTTAATGAAATAGCAACTACACCCAACACAATAACTTTGTTTAACATGATGACTCACCTCTTCATCTCATTTTGTTTAAGTTAGTCTTTTAATGTGTAGTGCTAAACAAGCTTATGTTTCAAGTTGTAGTATTTCCAACATGATTTCTTCATGGTAATAAAAATGATCGATAAAATATTTATTGTTAATAAGTCAGCGTTCTAATCCAAAACAGACGCAATAATTGCCCACGATCATAAGGAAAACTAGAGATGTATTCATAACCCACTTTGTTTAAAGCATTGATTTTAAATTCAATGCCATAACCAAAAGAAAGATAAAGCTCACTTGATGCAGGATTATCATTTGAAGGATTGAGCAATGATGTCTTTAATTGTTGTACATTGTAAGCAGTATAATTGAACACCCGAATACGCTCATTTTCATAAAATTTATTGGTTAAAATTGAATAATCTGCCAATTCATGCTCATGCTGTTCTGCTAGCTTTTTTTGCAATTGGTCTTGTTCAAAAAAAATATCATTTCGCTCAATGCTCATTTTAGTATCACTTAGGCTATTTTCTTGATTTTCAATTTTAAATAATTGCTCATCTTGCAATTGATCTGGTTGTCCTAATAATTCATCTTGATATTCCACAAGTTGATTTTGTGCCTCTTCTACCATAAGTTCCAGATCATCAAAAGCATAAACATTTGAATTTATGAAAAATATAAAAATGACCATTAAATTGAGCGGGTAAATAGATCGCATGTTTTGCCTAATCAATTCATGATTTTTATCGGAGTTATACCAATCATAAAACAAGATGGTTGTCTCCTCTGTTTGTTTATAAGTCACTTAAATGATCAGTCTAATTGTAGCCTACATATAGATCAGAATGGCTAAAGCACACCTAATATCAAATGCGTTTCGTTTTAATAATAAATAATATGATCAATATGTTAAACCAATTAACTATCATTCTGAGCCATCATTTTATCAATAGGATTTAAAAAGTTTAATTATTTGAATATTCATATGTAATCAATCCACTAAGATGCTTAAATTTCTCTAGATGTTTTTTATATTTTTCATCTTGAGTATGTGCAATTGATAAACTTTGTAACTCATCTCTCAATCGAAGTGTCTGATCGATAAAAGTGCTAAAATTAAATTGATATCAAATGAGTTGATTTGAACATGGAAATACGAGATCAAATTATTCTAGTGACTGGTGGCGCACGTGGTTTAGGACTTGCAATTACCCATGCTTTGATTCGTGAAGGTGCAAGAGTTGTGGTGAATTATTTCAATAGTGAAGAATCCGCACAACAACTTGCTAAGGAACATGCCGAACAGGTTTTTATTTACAAAGCAGATGTAACCGATGCAGATCAAGTCAACACGATGTTTAAAAAGGCAAAACTGCATTATGGACATGCAATTACTTCAGTGATTAATAATGCACTATTGGCATTTAAATTTGATGGTGATCTACGTCCAAAAGTTGAAACACTGAGCTGGCACAGTATGCAACAGCAATTGGACAGTGCAGTAAAAGCCGCTTTAAACACCACCCAAGCTGCGCTAGAAGATATGAAAAAAGATCATTTTGGTCGAATCATCAATATTGGAACCAATCTCGTGCAAAATCCTGTGGTTCCTTATCATGATTATACTGCGGCTAAAGCAGCACTTTTGGCTTTTACTCGAACCACTTCACATGATTTAGGTCAGTATGGTATTAATGTAAATATGCTTTCAGGTGGTCTATTACGTAAGACTGATGCCAGTAGTGCAACACCTGATCAAGTGTTTGATTTAATCGCAGCCTCTACGCCCTTACAAGAAGTCACCACACCTGAGCAGTTTGCAGATGCCGTGCTGATGTTTTTATCATCGTGGTCACGTGCTGTAACAGGACAAAATTTGATTGTGGATGGTGGTTTAGTCAAAGGCTAATCACAGATCACCCATCTCATATAAATTCCCTTTTTTTATTTTGATTACAAAGTTAAATACTAACAATCAAGAATCTACAACTAATACTCTACAACCAATAAAAATGGGAGCCAATTGGCTCCCATTTTTTAGCTTAAAAAATTAAAAATTAAATTAAACCAAGCCTTTCTTTTTTAAGACATCAAACATAGTTGAACCAAGTTCAGCTGGGCTACGCGTATATGCCATACCCGCTTTTTCAAATGCGGCAAACTTCTCTTCAGCAGTACCTTTACCGCCAGAGATAATCGCTCCAGCGTGACCCATACGCTTACCTTTAGGCGCTGTTACACCCGCAATATAACCAACAACAGGTTTAGTCACATTAGATTGAATATATTCAGCAGCTTCTTCTTCCGCACTGCCACCAATTTCACCAATCATGATGATTGCTTCTGTTTGTGGGTCTTCTTGGAAAAGTTTTAAGCAGTCAATTTGGTTCATACCTGGAATTGGGTCACCACCGATACCAATACAAGTAGACTGACCTAAACCAAGCTTAGTGGTTTGAGCAACTGCTTCATAAGTCAATGTACCAGAACGAGAAATGATCCCGATTTTACCTGGTTGATGAATATGCCCTGGCATAATCCCAATTTTACATTCACCCGGTGTGATAATACCTGGACAGTTTGGACCGATTAAACGTGCATTATTACCATAAGTTTCAAGGTAACGTTTGGCTTTTAACATGTCTAAGGTTGGCACACCTTCAGTGATCACCACGATTAACTCAATACCAGAATCTACTGCTTCAACAATTGAATCTAGTACAAATGGAGCAGGTACATAAATTGATGTTGCATTTGCACCCGTTTCTTTTACTGCTTCACGCATTGTATTGAAAACAGGTAGACCAATATGAGTTTGACCACCTTTACCGGGTGTTACGCCACCAACTACTTTTGTACCATATGCAATTGATTGCTCAGAATGGAATGTACCATTCTTACCTGTAAAGCCTTGTACCAATACTTTTGTGTCTTTATTAACTAATACGCTCATGATTGATACTCCTTACGCTTTCACAGCAGCAACAACTTTTTCTGCGGCATCAGCTAAGCCGTTCGCAGAAATTAATTTTAGACCTGATTCATCAAGTAATTTAGCACCTAACTCCGCATTGTTGCCTTCCAAACGAACAACAACAGGTACGGTTACATTTACTTCTTGAACCGCTGCAATAATCGCTTCAGCAATCATGTCACAACGTACGATACCACCAAAAATATTGATCAACACACCTTGTACAGATGAATCTGAAAGAATAATTTTAAATGCTTCAATGACGCGATCTTTGGTTGCACCGCCACCAACATCAAGGAAGTTTGCTGGCTGACCACCATACAGTTTGATGATATCCATTGTTGCCATTGCAAGACCTGCACCATTTACCATACAACCAATATTGCCTTCTAGAGCAACATAGTTGAGGTCAAATTCAGATGCTTTTAACTCACGTTCATTTTCTTGAGATTTATCACGCATCGCAGCAATTTCAGGCAAACGATAAAGTGCATTTGAGTCGATACCGACTTTGGCATCTACACATAAGATTTCACCATTTTCACGAACGGAAAGTGGATTAATTTCAAATAGTGCAAAGTCATTTTCAACAAATGCTTTGTACGCGCCTGTCATGATAGTTACAAATTGGCTGATTTGCTTATCTTTTAAACCCAACTGGAAACCAACATCACGCGCTTGGAATGGCAATAAACCAACTAATGGATCTACTTCGACTTTAATAATTTTTTCAGGCGTTTCTTCAGCAACTTTTTCAATTTCTACGCCACCCTCTGTAGACGCCATGAATGTCACACGACGACTAGAACGATCGACCACTGCACCTAAATACAATTCACGTTCTACAGGATAAACATCTTCACAAACAAGGATACTATTTACAGGCTGGCCATTGGCATCAGTTTGATATGTGACTAAACGAGTACCTAACAGGCTTTTTGCATATTCAGCTGCTTCTTCTTTTGACTTAACAACTTTTACGCCACCCGCTTTACCACGACCACCTGCATGGACTTGGGCCTTCATCACAGCGAATTTGCCACTAATTTGCTCAAAGGCAGCAGATGCTTCTTCAGGCGTAGTGATTAAAATGCCTTCTTGAACTGGCATACCATATTTTTTTAACAGCGTTTTCGCTTGATACTCATGTAGATTCATGTTTTACCTTTTACTACTTTTCACATTGTTATGACACACCAATAATTAGACTTCCATCACAATAACTATCGGCATTTATTAAAGTTTGTTCTTTTATTTTTAGATGATTATTCAATTAAAAACAACCATCAAAAGTAAAAAGAGCGGTCGAAACCGCTCTTTTTTGTGTTATTTACGTTTACGCTGAATCGCGTGAATCGCACGCCCATCAACAGCAAGCGCTGCTTCATGAACGACTTCAGAATAAGTTGGGTGACCAAAAGTCATCAATTGTAAATCTTCAACAGAAGATACAAATTCAAGTGCAATCATACCTTGATGAACAATGTCAGAAGCACCAGGACCAATGATATGCATACCCAATAAACGATCTGTTTTTGCATCTGCAACAAACTTCACAAATCCAGCAGATTCATTGGCAGCTAAAGCACGACCATTGACAGCAAATGGGAATTGACCGGTTTTAACTTCGTGACCTTTCTCTTTAGCTTGCTCTTCAGTCAAACCTACCCATGCAGCTTCAGGGTGTGTATAAATCACTGAAATAATGGTGTCGTAATTCACTTGAGCAGCATGACCATGCATACGCTCAACCGCCATTACACCTTCTTCCATTGCTTTATGCGCAAGCATTGGGCCACGCACCAAGTCACCAATTGCATATACACCGTCAACAGACGTTGCACACCAATCGTTCACTTCAACCAAACCACGTTCAGTTAATTTAATGCCTGAATCTTCAGCCAATAAACCTTCTGCATACGCTTTACGACCAACACAAACGATTAATTTATCGAAAGTTTGAGTTTTATCTTCGCCTGCTTGATTATATTGAACAGTCACTTCACGACCATTCACTTCAGTGCCTGAAACTTTAGCACCAATACGAATATCTAAACCTTGTTTTGTTAAAAGTTTTTGATAATCTTTTGCCAACGCTTTATCCGCCATTGGTAAGAATGCATCTAATGCTTCGAACACAACAACTTCAGATCCAAGACGACGCCATACTGAACCAAGTTCCAGCCCAATTACGCCTGCACCAATTACACCTAAACGTTTAGGCACTTCTTGGAATTCTAAAGCACCTGTTGAATCAACGATAAGGTCTTCATCAACTTTTGCTACAGGAATATTTACAGGTACAGAACCAGTTGCAAGAATTACGAATTTAGGTTCTAAAACTTGAACATCACCACCTTCTAATGGTGTGAATTCAACTTTTTTACCAGCAAGTAGTTTACCCGTACCTTGTAACCACTCGATACCATTGCCTTTCAGCAATTGAGCAACACCACCAGTTAAGTTATCTACAACTTTGTCTTTACGAGCAAGAAGCTTTTGAAGATCAAGTTGGACATTTTCAACTGTAATACCGTGAACATCTAAGCCATGAAGAGTATCTTCATAGTGATGAGAAGAATCTAAAAGTGCTTTAGAAGGAATACAACCTACGTTTAAGCAAGTACCACCTAAAGATGGCTTACCTTTGTGTACACGTTTTTCGATACACGCAACTTTGAAACCAAGTTGAGCAGCACGAATTGCCGCTTCATAACCACCTGGCCCACCGCCGATTACAACTAAATCAAACTGAGACATGCTTATCTCCAAAAACGAGTTTAAAGGATCACTCTAAACTCGTGTTGTTATTCTAAAGAATTAAAGGTCAAGGATTAGTTTAGCTGGTTCTTCAAGTAACTCTTTAACAGTTACCAAGAAGCCTACAGCTTCTTTACCATCAATCATACGATGGTCATAAGAAAGCGCTAAGTACATCATTGGAAGAATTTCAACTTGACCATTTACAGCCATAGGACGCTCTTGGATTTTGTGCATACCTAAAATAGCAGTTTGTGGTTGGTTCAAAATAGGTGTTGAAAGTAATGAACCGAAAGTACCACCGTTGGTAATTGTGAAAGTACCACCAGTCATATCTTCAATTGCTAATTTACCTTCACGTGCTTTTGCAGCATACGCACCAATACCTGATTCAACTTCAGCATAGTTCATACGGTCAGTATTACGTAATACTGGAACCACTAAACCACGATCAGAAGAAACCGCAACACCGATATCATAGTATCCATGATAAACAATATCATCACCGTCGATTGAAGCATTTACCGCAGGATAGCGTTTAAGTGCTTCAGTTACAGCTTTAACGAAGAATGACATAAAGCCTAAACGTGCACCATGACGTTTTTCGAAAGCATCTTTATATTGCTTACGCATTTCCATCACAGGTTTCATGTTAACTTCGTTAAACGTAGTCAACATCGCAGTTTGCTGTGTAGCAGCAAGAAGACGTTCAGCAACACGCTTACGTAAACGTGTCATTGGAACACGTTTCTCAATACGCTCACCAACTGCAACGCTTAATGGTGTTACAGCAGCAGCTGGTTTAGTTTGATGATTTGCAACATCTTCTTTGGTGATACGACCACCACGACCAGTACCATCTACATCCGCAGCAGCAATACCTGTTTCAGTTAAAGCTTTACGCACTGCAGGTGCTTGATCTTGTACTTGAGCACGTTCAACAACAGGTGCATTACCCGCTTGAGTTTGTGCCGCAGCTTGTTCTACTTTCTCTTCTGATTGAACTGCTTGAGTTTGAGTAGCGCCAGAAACAGCACCTTCTTCAAATGTCGCAATAACTTCAGAAGAAAGAACTGTGTCACCTTCATTTTTGATGATTGCAGAGATAGTACCATCAGCAGGAGCAACAACTTCTAAAACAACTTTATCCGTTTCAATATCACAGATGACTTCATCACGTGATACCGCTTCACCTGGTTGTTTGTGCCAAGTTGCAATTGTTCCGTCAGCAACTGACTCTGGGAACACCGGTGCTTTAATTTCGGTTGCCATTATTTAGATTCTCCTGATTGTTCAGCTACGATCGCAAGTGCGTCATTCACGAGCTGAGCTTGTTGTTTTGCATGCAAATATGGTGAGCCACATGCAGGTGCAGCTGAAGCTTCACGTCCTGCATAGCTAATTTGAACTTGTAGAGCAGACTTCATTACACCTTCGTATAAACGAGGAGCAATGAATAACCATGCGCCTTGGTTCTTCGGTTCTTCTTGACACCAAACAAGTTCTTTTATGTTCGGATATGTCGCAAGCACTTCAGCAAGACGTTTTTCTGGGTATGGGTACAATTGTTCAACACGTACCACCGCAATGTTCAAGTTTTCTTCACGACGTTTTTCAAGTAAGTCGTAATAAACTTTACCACCACAAAGTACAACACGTGTTACATCTTGTTTGTTGATTTGATCCACTTCATCAATCACAGTCTGGAATGTACCAGTTGCAAGCTCTTCCAAAGTTGAAGTTGCAAGTTTATGACGAAGTAACGACTTCGGTGAAGTCACGATCATTGGCTTACGAATTGGGCGAATTGCCTGACGACGCATTGCATGGAAAATCTGTGCAGGTGTCGTAGGTGTAATCACTTGCATGTTTTCTTCAGCACATAACTGTAAGAAACGCTCAAGACGTGCAGATGAATGCTCAGGACCTTGACCTTCATAACCATGTGGAAGAAGCAATGTTAAACCACACACACGCTCCCATTTGGTTTCACCAGATGAGATGAACTGATCAATAACCACTTGCGCACAGTTTGCAAAGTCACCGAACTGAGCTTCCCAGATGACCAAACTTTTTGGCAATGTTGTTGCATAACCATATTCAAATGCAAGCACAGCCATTTCTGACAATAATGAGTCATAAATTGCAGTACGTGGCTGGTTTTCTTTGATATGACACAGTGGAATATAAACCGAACCATCAACTTGGTTATGTAGCTTAGCATGACGGTGTGAGAATGTACCACGACCAACATCTTCACCAGTCAAACGCACCAAGAAACCATCATCAAGGATAGAAGCATAAGCTAAAGTTTCTGCTGCACCCCAGTTTAATGGCATTTCACCAGTTTGCATTTTCAAACGTTCATCGATCACTTTAGACACTTGACGCTGCATCACGAAACCTTCCGGTAATTCGCGCATTTTCGTACCAATTTCTTTTAAGCGTTCGATTGGGAAAGTCGTATCCCAAACATCTGTATATTCATGGCCTAGATACGGTTTCCAGTCCACAAACATTTTGTCATTTGGTTCAAGCACTAAAGCATTGGCAACATGGTTACCTGCTTCAAGATCTTCACGATATTTTTCAACTAAAGCATCTGCATCTGAACGATCTAATACTTTTTCTTGTACCAATTGATCCGCATAAAGCGTACGTGTAGTCGCTTTTTTATTGATCACTTGATACATCATTGGTTGTGTTGCTGCTGGCTCATCTGCTTCGTTATGACCACGACGACGATAACAGAACATGTCAATCACAACATCTTTACGGAATGTATGACGGAAATCATGTGCCAATTGCGCAACAAACAATACAGATTCAGGGTCATCACCATTTACATGGAAAATTGGCGCCTGAATCATTTTTGCAATGTCAGTACAGTATTCAGTAGAACGTGCATCACGTGGATCAGATGTAGTAAAACCAACTTGGTTGTTGACTACGATATGAACCGTGCCACCTACGGTATAACCACGCGTTTGTGACATTTGGAAGGTTTCTTGGTTGACACCTTGACCAGCAAATGCAGCATCACCATGTACGATTACAGGTAATACGTCATCACCACCAATGTCTTTACGACGTACTTGGCGTGCACGAACTGAACCTTCAACCACAGGACCAACAATTTCTAAATGCGATGGGTTAAATGCCAAAGCCAAGTGAACTTCGCCACCAGGTGTCATCACATTTGATGAGAAACCTTGGTGATACTTAACATCACCAGAACCTTTTTTAGCTAAAGTTTTACCTTCGAACTCACCAAACAAATCAGCTGGGTTTTTACCCATAATGTTCACAAGTAAGTTTAAACGACCACGGTGTGGCATCCCAATTACGACTTCTTTACAACCTACAGAACCTGCACGTTGAATAAGTTCGTTTACCATTGGAATAAAAGATTCACCACCCTCTACACCAAAACGCTTCGCACCAACATACTTATTACCGAGGAATTTTTCTAAGCCTTCAGCAGCAGTTAAACGTTCAAGTACATGTTTCTTTTGATCTGCCGAGAAACCGAACTGACCGCGTGCACCTTCAAGACGTTGTTGAATCCAGCGTTTTTCTTTGGTGTCAACAATGTGCATATATTCAGCACCAATAGAAGCACAGTATGTTGCCTCCATTGCGCTAACCATTTCACCTAAAGTTGCTTCAGTTTTACCAATCGCCAAATTTCCAGCATTGAAAACTGTATCTAGGTCAGACTTGGTTAAACCATGTGCAGCAAGATCTAAATCTGGCACATCTTCACGTTTAGCCAAACCTAGTGGATCAAGCTTCGCTTTTTGATGACCACGGTTACGGTATGCTGCAATCAGTTGCAAAACACCGATTTGACGACGCTCATGCTCAGTACTTACTTCACTTTGCACAACAGGCTGAACACGACTTGAATTACGACCTAATAATAAGAATTGCTCACGAATGTTTCCGTGCGGTTGGTCACCTTTAGGGAATTTATCGAAATATTGACGCCAATCCTCACCTACTGAGGTTGGAGAAGAAAGGTACTGTTCGTAAAGCTCTTCAATATACGCTGCACTATCAGCGGAAAGTTCAGTATCAAGACGCAATGCGTCAGCAACTTCTTGCATTTGTGGACCCATTTCCTATTGCAAAAACATTAGAGGGTGCTTTTTAAGCACTCCCATGATTGATAATGCCAAATCGGTAAATTGACATTCACCCATCAGATACTCATGACCAAGGGGCGTTATAAACATTAGCTTTTACTAATGCATACAATGAATCATAACGCCCTCAATGGCATCATCACTCACTTATATACTCAACCGAAGCTGAGCAATTTTTTGCAAATCGACTTAGAAAAAACAAAGACTTTTTTGCTTTTTCTAAAGCGGTTCTAAACTTTGCTTATAAAATTATTTATAAACTGATCTGGATCACACTTATGTAGAAAAAATGTACCAAAAATATGGTGTGTTTTTCACATATAGTGGTTTGTTAAATCGTAACATGATCTGTCACTTCAATTGATTTTTTTGACACATACCACCTATAAATTAGCGAAATACATACAAGAAATAATCTATTATTATCCATCCATTTATATCGGGTCTGTTGCTACTTTTTCAATGCTTAAAACTTATCCTTCACTCGCTCGAACAAAAAACAACCATCTCATTAAAAATCCAATAAAAAAAGAGCGTACATCCCAAGATGTACGCCCTTTTTTCACATCGTATTAACCCGCTTGATCGAGCAACATGCTACGAATATGACCAATTGCTTTTGTTGGATTCAAGCCTTTCGGACATACAGACACACAGTTCATAATTCCTTTACAACGGAATAATGAGAATGGGTCATCAAGACGTGATAAACGATCTTGTGTCGCAGTATCACGAGAATCAATAATAAAACGATATGCATTCAACAATGCTGAAGGACCCAAGAATTTATCCGGATTCCACCAGAATGATGGGCATGACGTTGAACAACATGCACAAAGAATACACTCATATAAACCATTTAAGTGCTCACGCTCTTCTGGAGATTGTAAACGCTCTTTTGGTGGTGCAGGTTGATTATTGATTAAGAATGGATGAATTTTGTCATACTGATCGTAGAACTGATTCATATCCACAACTAAATCTTTAACTACTGGCAGACCAGGCAATGGACGAATGACGATTTTTTCAGGTAAATCGTTCAAGTTCCATAAACACGCAAGACCATTCTTACCATTGATATTCACACCATCTGAACCGCAAATACCTTCACGGCAAGAACGACGGAATGTTAATGATTCGTCTTGAACTTTTAACGCTAAAAGTGCGTCAAGCAACATACGATGCTTGTCCGTCAACTCTAGTTTAAAAGTCTGCATATACGGTGCTTTATCCTTATCAGGATCATAGCGGTAGATTTCGAATGTACGTGTACCTCTACTCATCTTATTTCTCCCGATTAGAATGTACGTGGTTTAGGTTCAATTGGGTCTACAGACAATGGGCTGTAACGTACTGGCTTGTATTCAAGATGGTTATCCGCTGAATACCATAAAGTATGTTTCATCCATTCATCATCACGACGACCATATGAATAGTGCTCATCATCAGCAGGCAATTCATAATCTACAACAGTATGTGCACCACGACATTCTTTACGTGCAGCAGCAGAAATCAATGTTGCTTTTGCTACTTCGTATAAGTTTTCAACTTCCAAGGCTTCAATACGTGCAGTATTAAATACTTTAGATTTGTCTTTTAAATGAATGTTACGTACACGTGGTTCAATCGCAAGAATCTGCTTAACACCCTCATCAAGCAATGCTTGAGTACGGAATACACCCGCATGGTCTTGAACGATATCACGAATCGCATCCGCAACTTCTTGTGCATTTTCACCAGAAGTAGAATCATCTAAATGATTGATACGTTTCAACGTGTTCATAAGTACATCATTTGGAAGTGGCTGGTATTCATCACCGTGATGTTTAGTCACGTAATCAATGATGTGTTCACCAGCAGCTTTACCAAATACAACCAAGTCAAGTAATGAGTTTGTACCTAAACGGTTTGCACCATGTACAGACACGCAAGAACACTCACCAATCGCATAGAAGCCTTTTACAGGCACTGTGTAATTCATTGTACCGTTGGTTGTGTATTCATTTGCAGCTTTATCAAAACCTGCATAGAAATCTGCTGCATTTTTCGCTGTTTCAGGGATAACCACTTGACCATGAATATTGGTAGGAATACCCCCCATTTGATAATGGATTGTTGGTACAACTGGAATTGGTTCTTTGGTGATATCCACGTTTGCGAATTTCTTACCAATCTCAAATACAGATGGTAAACGCTTCATGATGGTATCTGCGCCCAAGTGAGTCATATCAAGAAGGATATAATCACCTTTAGGACCACAACCACGACCTTCTTTGATCTCTTGGTCCATAGAACGTGATACGAAGTCACGAGGAGCCAAATCTTTCAAAGTTGGTGCATAACGCTCCATGAACGGTTCGCCATCTTTGTTACGA
Organism: Acinetobacter legionensis; assembly: GCF_048551735.1. NCBI lineage: Bacteria > Pseudomonadati > Pseudomonadota > Gammaproteobacteria > Moraxellales > Moraxellaceae > Acinetobacter > Acinetobacter legionensis. Next base: position 71,106 of record NZ_JBIMBV010000005.1, on the reverse strand, counting down.
AGGATTGCACCTTCACCACGACAACCTTCCGTTAACAATACACCTGCACCAGCAACACCGGTTGGGTGGAATTGCCAGAATTCCATATCTTGTAATGGAATACCCGCACGAGCTGCCATACCAAGACCATCACCAGTATTGATATAAGCATTGGTAGAAGCACGGTAAACACGACCAGCACCACCAGTAGCAAACAATGTTGCTTTGGCTTGGAATACAGCAATTTTGCCTGTTTCTTGGTCAATTGCTGTTACACCAAGTACATCACCAGCTTCGTTACGGATTAAGTCTAATGCAATCCATTCAACGAAGAATTGAGTACCCATTTTCACATTACTTTGATAAAGCGTATGAAGAAGAGCATGACCTGTACGATCGGCAGCGGCACAGGCACGTGGAACTGGTTTTTCACCATAGTTCGCAGAGTGACCACCAAATGGACGTTGGTAAATTGTACCATCTGCATTACGGTCAAATGGCATACCTAAGTGTTCAAGTTCATAAACAACTTTAGGCGCCTCACGACACATAAATTCGATTGCATCTTGGTCACCTAACCAGTCAGAACCTTTTACTGTGTCATAGAAATGATAGTGCCAGTTGTCGTCTTGCATATTACCAAGCGATGCACCAATACCACCTTGAGCCGCAACAGTATGAGAACGTGTTGGGAATACTTTAGTTAGCACTGCAACATTCAAGCCTGCTTGAGCAAGTTGATATGAAGCACGCATACCTGAACCACCACCACCAACGATGACTGCATCGAAGAACTGGCTTGGAATATTTGAATAATCTTCTTTAGGGGTTAAAGCGCCCATGACATTTTCCTATCAATTCGCCCAAAAAATCTGGATTGCCCAGATCGCATATGCAATAACAGCAATAATCACTGCTGAAGTTAACACGATGCGTAAACCTGAAGCTGAAGGACCCATCTGACGAGTAGTCACATAGTCTGTGAATACTTGCCACATACCAATCCAAGCATGCGCAACAAGAGATAAGACTGCCAATAAAGATAAAATCTTCATCGGAAGTGTCATCATAAAGCCAAACCATTGCTCATAGTTAAATCCGACATTGCACAGAATCCAACCTAATACGACAACAGTATAAACAGCTAGAACTACAGCACTTACGCGTTGGATATACCAATCACGAGAACCTGACCCCGTTAAACCTGTAGCACTTTTCATTAGAGAACGATCCATACAAATGATGCGACAACTGATATCGCAGCCAAAATTAATGCAATAGTTGCTGCTATGCGACCGCTTTGTAACTCTTCCGCAAAGCCTAGATCAGCAAGTAAATGTTTAATGCCCATAATAAAATGGAACAATAAACCAGCGACAAATACCCATACGATGAAACGTACAATGAAGCCACCAAAGATTGCTTGAACTTGAGCAAAGCCTTCAGGCGAAGACAAAGACTTGTCTAAAAGCCACAAAAGTACCGGTACGAGTAAAAATACGATGACACCTGATAGACGGTGTAGAATTGATGCAATAGCCACAGGGGATTTTAAGTTTACATCTAAAACTTGACCCATGGACAAATTGACAGGTCTGTTGCTTTTCACAGCGGGCATCCTGTAAGTAAAAACTCCATCCGGAGTTTGTTGGAATTAATTCGAAGGAAAGCTAGCATTGTCAGACAAATAAATTGCCTGAACTTTAAACGACACTGAATTATAAAACGTGCACTGTCAAAATACAAACCATCGAAATTGGCTTTTTCTTTAAAAAACACTCAAATAAGAATCATTTACAGCTATTTAAAAAATAAAGTAGAACACCCATCTAGGCTTTTAAGGGCTATCTCTTTATTTTTTATGATAATTAAACATATTACTTTTATACATAATTACGACTTATATTATTTTTATAAATTTAGACTAAAGCACAACATTACGGACAAAATCGTCCTGTGGTTAATTTTATCTGCGCTTTTATTTTCTTTCACGTTGTTAAATTTTTTTAGATACCCAACATGTTATTTTAAAATAGTCCTTTATTCCCATTTTAAATGGGTATCATTTAATTCAGTGATTTGACTGAAAGCTTTGTAATAAGAAATAAAGACTTAGTTTGTGAATAATTCACAATTTAGATTCAAGATTTTGTCATATTTGATTATTCATCAGGCAATCAAATATCTATTTTTATGCTAATTCGATTATTTTTTATACTTTAAAAGCTTCAATAAAAACTATTTTTTAATCAATTAAGCATTAAAATGAAAATAAATATTTCATCATCTTATTTGGATGTTTTTTACACAAAAATAATATCAAAAGCTAGGTAAGTCGTGAAATTCAGATGGTTTTAAAACAGCAACAATGCATTTACCAACTTACAAAAGCTACAAAATATTGGTCAAAAATGCCATTTCCTGTCTAGCAATCACAATTATTTTTCTGCACCTTCTTTAGAATTTACCTTATTATACTGACCGACTCTGAAATTTAATGATCAATCTTACTGGTTAAAGTTAGACTAACTACTGATGAAAACATCATTTTTTCATCCATAAGTATAATTGACAAAATTTCAGTACTCACTAAGCTAAATAGCAATTTTTGATCCGTCTGACTTGTACATTACAAGATGACTCAGCAAGTTAGATAAAATATCCACCAGGACAGGAGATCTATTGAATGTCTGCAGCAACTGGCAAGAAAGCCGTTCTAGAGCTTGATGGCAAAAAAATTGAATTACCAATTTACAGCGGCACATTGGGCCCAGATGTAATCGACGTTAAGGATGTGTTGGCTTCAGGTCACTTTACTTTTGATCCTGGTTTTATGGCGACAGCTTCTTGCGAGTCTAAAATCACTTTCATTGATGGTGATAAAGGCGTTCTTTTACACCGTGGTTATCCAATTGCTCAACTTGCAACTCAAGCTTCTTACTTAGAAACTTGCTATTTATTATTAAGCGGTGAGCTTCCAACTGCTGAACAAAAAACAGACTTCGAAAACAAAGTCCGCAACCACACGATGGTTCACGATCAAGTTAGCCGTTTCTTCAATGGTTTCCGTCGTGATGCTCACCCTATGGCGGTTATGTGCGGTGTAGTTGGTGCGTTATCTGCGTTCTATCACAACGGTTTTGATGTTGAAAACGTTGATCACCGTGAAATTACTGCAGTTCGCTTAATTGCTAAGATTCCTACCCTTGCGGCTTGGACTTATAAATATACTGTTGGTCAACCATTCGTTTACCCACGTAATGATTTAAGCTACGCTGAAAACTTCCTGTACATGATGTTTGCTACTCCAGCAGATCGTGACTACAAAGTTAACCCTATTCTTGCTAAAGCAATGGATCGTATCTTTACGCTTCATGCTGACCATGAACAAAATGCATCAACGTCTACAGTACGTTTAGCTGGTTCTACAGGTGCTAACCCTTATGCATGTATTGCTGCGGGTATTGCTGCACTTTGGGGACCTGCGCATGGTGGTGCAAACGAAGCTGTTCTTAAGATGCTCGATGAAATCGGCACTGTAGAAAATGTTGCGCCGTTCATGGAAAAAGTAAAAACTAAAGAAGTTAAACTTATGGGCTTCGGTCACCGAGTTTATAAAAACTTCGATCCACGTGCAAAAGTAATGAAAGAGACTTGTGACGAAGTGTTAAGTGCACTTGGTATCAATGATCCTCAACTTGCGCTTGCAATGGAACTTGAACGTATTGCATTAAGCGATCCGTACTTCATCGAACGTAAACTTTACCCGAACGTAGACTTCTATTCAGGTATCATCCTTAAAGCGATTGGTATCCCAACTGAAATGTTTACGGTAATCTTCGCGCTTGCACGTACAGTTGGTTGGATCAGCCACTGGTTAGAAATGCACAGCGGTCCGTACAAAATCGGTCGTCCTCGTCAGCTTTATACTGGCGAAACTGAACGCGATATCAAACGTTAATTCGTTACGCATTCACATTGAAGAACCACCCTTCTGGGTGGTTTTTTATTATATATTTATACCAATTGGTATAACCTTTTTATTTTAAAATTTATTTAAAATCAAGCCATAACAATATCAATAATAAGCATAGAAAATGAAATTTATATTTTTACTATAAAGCTTACAAATCACTACTTTAAAAAACACCCAACAAATAACTTTATTTTATATATTGTTTAAAAATTTTTAATCATACATTTTCAAAGGACTTGAAGATGCCTCAACATTTATCCAAGCAAATGCACGACCCAGATCAAGCTTTTTTTGGTCACCCTAAACCTTTAAAAGGTTTATTTTTTACCGAGCTTTGGGAACGTTTTTCCTATTATGGTATTCGCCCTTTATTAATCCTCTATATGGCGGCTTTAGTTGCTGATGGCGGTCTCGGTTTAGATCACCCAACAGCATCAGCAATTGTCGGCTTATTTGCAGGCAGTATGTATTTAATGACCGTATTGGGTGGATGGGTTGCTGACAATTATCTCGGTCAGGAGCGCGCTGTGTGGTACGGTTCACTGATCATCGCATTTGGACATCTATCCATTGCATTGGCAGCTTTATTTGGGCATTTCTTTTTTTATTTTGGTTTAGTTTTGATTGTGATCGGTTCTGGTTTATTTAAAACCTGTATTTCCGTCATTGTTGGCACTTTATATCAGGCTCAAGATTCACGGCGTGATGCAGGATTTTCCATTTTTTATATGGGAATTAATCTAGGTTCGTTGATTGCTCCACTATTGACTGGTTTATTGGTTAAAGAACATGGTTGGCACTGGGGGTTCGGAATTGGTGGCCTTGGAATGTTAATCGCATTACTGATTTTTAAGTTAATAACTGTGCCTCAATTAAAACAATTTAATCATGTGCAAGGCAATGAAAATAACTGGGCTCGTCCTGTACATTACAATCCTAAAGCACCCCAAATGATCATAGGTTTTATTGCCGTTGTTGGCTTGATTATCGGTCTAGTTTCTCTTGGCATAGTTAACATCAATCCAATTCAAATCGCCACATATTTCACGATCACAATCTGTATTTGTATTGCCTTATATTTCAGCTACCTATTACTCTTTGCTGGTTTGAATAATACTGAGAAAAAACAAATCATCATCTGTTTTATTTTACTCATCACCGCTGCACTTTTCTGGTCAGCATTTGAACAAAAACCAACATCTTTCAATCTTTTCGCCCAAGACTTTACAGATCGCCAATTCTTTGGCTTTGAAATACCCGCAGTTTGGTTTCAATCGATTAACCCGCTTTTCATTATTATTTTCGCACCGATCATCGCATGGCTTTGGGTTAAATTAGGCAAACAAAATCGTGACCCTAGCTATATCACCAAATTTATTATTGCTTTACTCCTCGCTGCGGGTGGTTTCCTCGTGATGAGCATTGCCAGTTACTTGATCACCCAAAATGGTGGAACTGTTTCTGCATTATGGATCGCATCAAGCCTCCTGCTTTTAACACTAGGTGAATTATGCTTAAGCCCTGTTGGTCTTTCAACGATGACTAAACTTGCTCCAACCATAATTCGTGGGCAAGTGATGGGGCTTTGGTTTACAGCATCTGCTTTAGGAAACTTGATGGCAGGTTTAATCGGTGGTCATGTTTCAATCCATGAAGTTGACCAATTACCCTTGCTATTTGTGCGATGTGTCATCGCTTTACTTCTTGGCGCACTCGTTCTATGGTTAATGAGAAAACCGATTCGTAAATTACTCAATCAAACATCGACCCCCTCTCAAAAATCTATTGATATGCAATTGGAAAAAGTATGAACAGTTTGTCACCTGCCAACAAATTAGAAAACCTTCGTACAATTATGAAGAAATATCAGCAGGATGCTTTTATCGCCATGAGTGCAGATCCACATATGTCAGAATATCTACCTGATTATTGGAAAATACGCCAATGGCTAACAGGCTTTACAGGTTCAGTCGGCACAATTGTAGTCACTCAAAACTTCGCAGGTTTATGGGTAGATGGTCGATATTGGGTACAAGCTGAACAGCAACTGGAAAATACAGGTTACGTTTTACAAAAGCAGACACCTGATCCTGCTTCAACACATTTGGCTTGGCTTTCACAACATTTAGCCAAAGATGCAAAAATCTCTGTCAATGGAAATACCATTTCAACTCAACAATACAGCGCATTATCAGCGCTTGCAATAGAACACAATTTCTTCATTCAAACAGACTTAGATTTAATTGATGAAATTTGGACTGAACGGCCAGCACTGCCCCTACAACCCATTTGGCAAATGGCAGATGATTTAAATGCCCAAACACGCTTAGAAAAAATAACAGCGATCCGTCACAAACTTATTCAGAAAAAAGCAACGGGGCATTTTATTTCTGCACTCGATGATATTGCTTGGATTTTGAATTGTAGGGGGCGTGATGTTGAATATAACCCCGTGTTCTTAGCGTACTTATATATTGACCATTCTCGAACTGTGCTTTTTATTGATGTTGCAAAACTTTCAAATGAAATGCAGCAAAGATTTGCTTTGGATAACATTGAAATCTTATCTTATAACGCAAGCATCGAGTTTTTGGCCGAACTTAAACAACAAAATATTTTAATTGATCCAGCTAAAGTCTCAATTTCATCTGCACAGGCCATTGAGCAGCAAAGTCATTTAGTCCATGACATTAATCCAAGCACCTTATTTAAATCGCAAAAACAGCCTATTGAAATTACCCATATACGCAGTGCAATGACCAAAGATGGTGTTGCCCTATGTCATTTCTTTCATTGGCTAGATAACGCATTGGCTGATAAAGAATCGATCAATGAACTCACCATCGACGAAAAAATTTCAGGCTTTCGCGCACAACAAGCAGGTTTTATTGGATTAAGCTTCTCGACAATTGCAGGCTTTAATGCCAACGGCGCATTACCCCACTATCGTGCCACCGAAGAAAGCTTTAGCGAGATTAGTGGTGATGGTTTGCTTTTGATTGATTCAGGCGCACAATATGATGAAGGAACCACAGATATTACCCGTGTTGTTCCCATAGGCACCGCAAGCGCGGAACAAAAGCGCGATTATACACTTGTATTAAAATGTCATATTGCGCTTGCTCAAACTGTTTTCCCAAAAGGCATTGCATCACCTCTTTTAGATTCGATCACACGTCAAACCCTGTGGAAATATGGTTTGGATTATCGTCATGGTACAGGTCACGGTGTAGGCTATGCATTGAATGTTCATGAAGGTCCCCAAGTGATTTCATATTATGCCCCAGTCACACCATCCACTAAGATGCGCGAAGGGATGATTACTTCCAATGAACCTGGTTTATATCATCAAGGCAAGTACGGCATTCGAATTGAGAATCTTGTCGTCAACAAAATTAAGCATTTTGAAGATACCACCTATGGCCAATTTTTAGAATTCGAAACATTAACACTGTGCCCAATTAACCTAAGCTGTATTATTTTAACGTTGTTAAATGATGATGAAAAAGCATGGTTAAATCAGTACCATCAAACAGTCAGAGAACGATTAGCAGCTCACTTAGAAGGTGATGTTTTAAACTGGCTAAATGAAAACACCCAAGCTATTTAACTCTTCATATCAATCAAAAAAGCGCAGAGCCTTTTGACTGTGCGCTTTTTTGAAAATCTATATACCATTGATGCATATAATAAAGATAAAATTCTGCACTTTTTAGCATAGTGAGTTTATGGAAAACACATACAACAAAATATCGTTTATCTTCAATAATAAAATTAACCGTCGAATATATCGGACGGTGATATGAATGCTGTGACTACCCTGCCTTACATTTTAAGTTTAATTACTTTGCACAGATGATGCTTCATTTTTCAGAGATGGAAAAAGTGAATCCCATCTAATCGAATCACCGAGCACTGCAATCAACACGGGTACTTATAGTACGATTTTAATTTTTTCCGTTTTGGTTGTAACTTTTGCATTTTTACACGCATTGGATGATTGAATAGTTTTAATCACTTCATTGCTGGCGGATAAAATCTTTAAACTTGAAACAATTTCCCCACCCGTTTTACAATCTTCCTCACCCAACTTCTCACTAAAACGCCCCGGATCACTCGAAGATTCAGCAGTTACAATAATTTTAGCTTTCCATCCATCAAAATAGACTAAATCAGTTGTCTGGGAAACTTGCCCCTGACCCGAGCCTGCAGATTCTATTTCAATCAAATCCATTGGTTTTGCTCGATATTGCACCGTATGTACTGTGAAATCATTGGCTTGACCACCGAACTCAAGTATTCGAGATTGTTTTAGTTTTGGGCGAGTCAATATATAGCCTCCCCAAAAATTTCGTCCTGCATTTTCAAATGTTACACCAGAGAGATAAGCCAGCTCTCCTGACAACAAACGAACCTCTTTCATATAATCAATCATTATCGCTTTGGCGGGTGTAGCTTGAGAAGCGTTTAGGTTCGTTATACTGTTGATCACTGCTTGATCTGTAGGTGTTGCTGCAAAACTTAGGGCAGATGAACTTAAAACAAAAACCATAATACTCAATCGAACTGAAGGATAGTGAAGCATAAGATAAACTCTCAGATTTTGTGATTGATTGTGTGCTTAACGACCCCATTCCATTTTCGCCATATACGGGCGAATTTTTTTAATACGTTGGATATTGGTCTTTTCAATCTGAGTTAATTGATTTTCAACATTAGTACTGCATGGCATATACCAATTATCGTTAGCAAATTGAGAGGCAATCTCTTTATTGGCAAATGAATAACCATGACGCGCATAAATTTCATTACGCATCCAGTCTAGTTCTTCAGGAGGAATTTGTAGATCCTCATCTTTTAATAAACGTTGTGATGCAACTGGATAATCACCGACATCTTTTTGATAGCGACACTGTTGCGGTTTTAAATCAAAATATTTTGGTTTAACCTTAGCCGTTGTAGATTCCCAACTAGACTCCAACACATTCGGTTGATTCTGTTTTACAGTAAAGGTAAACACACCACTACTTGCTTTAGCGCCACTTTCTGTTGCGGTAATTTTATAGCCTTGTGAAGTTGTCTGTACTTCCCCTGAGAAATTTTGTTTATTTTTACCAAGAACACTATAGCCTTTGACCTGATTACGATCGATAGATTGGATGAAAACAGCAATTTTCTGCTCATCATATTTTCCAGACCAAGATTTTTGCAACTGTTGAATATCCAGTGCATAACTATTCTGGAAACCAATCATTCCTAATCCAACGAGTGTGATTAAACTTTTATTCATTGTTATACCTATTTGTTATGAAGATATTGGATGCATTTTCACATTGATTTTAGATTAAATTGTTTGCTTTGTGATCTACTTTAAGATAAATAAATCAGGATTCTCTGTGGTTTATTTTAAAATCTATGCCATACCCGAACATAAATATGCTGTTTCAACCTATCTTCCACTATAATTTCTCAATCACCATTCCATTATAAGCAGTGATGAACAAAACAAAAACTAACTTGGCATATTCAAGCTTGAGTCTAATTTCACTCGTGATCTATGCTTATTTATGCTATCTCATGGTCGCAATATGTCTACAATATTTCCCATGGCAAACTGATCAGCATTTTCTCTTGTTAAAGCAAGATGTAGTCAATACTCAACCTTGGCAGGCGGCTTTTAAAATCCATGTGATCAGCAGTAGTTTTGTACTCATCGCTGGATTTACACAGTTTTTCCGTGTCTTTCGCACGCGTTATCCCCGAATTCATCGCTGGAGTGGTTGGCTCTACATCATCACCATTTTGGGGCTGTCTTTACCCAGTGGCTTAATTTTAGCTTTTTCAGCGGCTGGAGGGTTATCCACACAAATCAGCTTTGTCTTATTAAGTTCACTCTGGGCGATCACCACCCTATCCGCTTTATACTTTTTATTGAAAAAGCGCTGGATTTTACACCGTGACTGGATGATCCGTAGTTTTGCACTGAGCATTTCAGCGCTGAGCTTAAGGACATGGAAAATCGTGCTTTATGAGTTACAACCTTATTTTGATTGGTTAACCCCAATTCACATCTATCAGTTAGAATCTTGGTTAGGTTGGGTGGTCAATCTAATCCTAGCTGAAATCATTATTTTTGGATTACATCGTCGCACAAGACAAAAAAATAAAAGCCCTAAATCAATTTAGGGCTCGCATAAAAAGTGTACAGCAATTGAATACTAAACTTATTTTTTACTCACACTATAATGGTTTAAATCTAGTTGTTTTAATTGGTTACGTAATTGTTGCAATGACCATGGCCATGCTGCAAAGTTACGACCATTTTCATCCAGATAATAAGACTTACACCCACCCGCATTAAATACAGTGGTTTTTAAATGTTTCTGCAAACGTTTATTATGCTGTGCAAGCACATCCGCTTTGATTTCAAAGCGAGTGAATTTTTGCTCACGCATTTTTAGCAAGCCATCAACAATATAGCCGACTTGTGCTTCCGCAATACCAATAAATGAATCATATACCAGAATGTTTGGACCGAGGACCAAGAACGCATTCGGTACATGTTCAATACTCGCACCCAAATATGCTTCAGGTGAACTATTTTTCCAACGCTCAGCAAGTACTTGACCATTGCTGTCATAAACTCGTTTACCAATTGGAGGATGTGAAACTTCAAAGCCTGTTCCCCAAATAATCACATCCACTTCATGACGTTCACCATTTGCTGCAACCACTGTATTTCCATCAATTTCAACCAAACCATGTGCAATCAGATTCACATTATCTTGTTGTAGTGCTGGATAATAATTGTTTGCAAACAATAAGCGCTTACATCCAATAGTAAAGTTCGGTGTCACTGCTTTACGCAAAGTTTCATCTTTAATTTGTAGTTTGAGTAATTGCTTACTTAGGAAATTAACAGGTTCCAATACTTTAGGATTACGCAATCCAAAGTTAATCCCATTTAAAATCTGTGCAATGCTATTACGCCAAGTTTGTTGAATGATTGGGAATCGAGAAATGATCCCTTTAGCCGTTTCGTTTAACTCCATATCCGCCTTGGGTAGTACCCACGGTGCTGTACGCTGGAATACGATCAGCTGTTTCGCTAAAGGTTGTACTTGTGGGATAAACTGAATTGCAGAAGCCCCTGTACCAATCACTGCAACACGCTTACCCGTTAAATCATAATCATGATTCCAACGTGCTGAATGGAACATTTCACCTTTAAAACTTTCAATTCCTTTTAATTTCGGCAAAGCAGGCTCAGTAATCGGTCCTGTCGTAAAGATCACTGTCTTTGATTGATATTGACCTTTAGAGGTTTCTAAGTGCCAAATATGTTGTGCTTCATCCCATTTGGCACTGATTAATTCATTATTAAATTCAATTTTCTCACCAAGGTCATATTTTTCCACCACCTCTTCTAAATAGCTTAGAATTTCTGGTTGCTTGGCAAATAAATGACTCCATTTATGGCTTGGTGAGAAAGAAAATGAATAAAGTGCTGAGGGTACATCACAACCGCAGCCCGGATAATTATTGTCGCGCCATGTTCCCCCCACACGACTGGCTTTTTCAAGTACCACATAATCGTTATAACCTGCTTGATTCATTTTATAAGCAGCAGCAATCCCTGAAATACCCGCACCAACCACGATGGTGTCATATACATGTACAGCATCTTTCTGCTGAGTTGTTGGAGCACTTTTCTCTGTGGGCTGTTCAAGCTTTTCAGAGGTAGACGCTATTTGAGTATCAGCTTTATTTTTAGCTTTAGACTGAGTTTGGACTTCAGCTTTAGCGGTATTTTCTTTCGCTGGCTTTGTAACAGTCTTTGCCTCGGCTTGCTTCTGAACTGACGCTTTTTCTTTAAGCTGTTTTGCTGCAAGTGACTTATCTTGTGCCATATTCGGTTGAGTCACCTGTTTAATATCTTCAACTGTAGTTTGGGTTGATTTTTGCTCTACGCTGTTCTCTTCAGGTAGCTTAGCTAAAGTTGTTTCTGTTGTCATTTTGATCTACTCGCAGCTTATTTGATGTATTTGTTAAATAATGGATATCCAATACCCAACGCTTTGGCATATAACGCGGGTGATGCACGTTTTAATATCCAAAACAGTTTTGCATCTGGCTGAGGAATGGTGTACAGCTTGCCTGCATCCAAATTATTTAAGGTTTTAACCACCACCTGATCACTGGTGGTAAATGCATGATTCATCAATAAATCATCTGCTAAACCCGCATAATGACCAGGCAAACGACCATTTTTCATAATATTTGTAGGCACTAATGTTGGACACAACACATTCACTCGAATGTTGTCACCGCGAAGTTCTGCTGAAAGAGTTTCTGACAATGCCAGCACACTGGATTTGGTCACGTTATAAGCGGTCATTTCGGGGGCTGCTGTATAACCCGCAGCTGAAGCAACATTGATAATAGCCCCATAACCTTGTTGCTTAAACTGAGGAACAAAATAGTGACAACCATGAATAACCCCCCAGAGGTTGACATGCATACACCATTGCCAATCTTCCAGTGAAACTTCATCAAACTTACCGCCCAACCCCACACCCGCATTATTAATGATCAGGCTTACAGGGTGATTCATTAATTTTTCGGCTTGTTCAGAAAGTTCTTTTACTTGCTCTTTCACACCAACATCACATTGCACAGCAAATGCTTTTGCTGACGTTCCTGATTCAATCAAACTGACAGTTTCTTTGGCTGCATCCAAATTTATGTCAGCACAAACAATTGTTCCTCCGCGTTTTGCAAGCTCCATTGCAAAACTACGTCCAATGCCACTGCCTGCGCCTGTCACAACTGCATAAGCACTGTAGCTCGGCTTAACTTTTTTAGAAAAAATTCCCATAAACTTTAAATCCATCTCTTTTAGGTTTTATGAACGCAATGCAGGATAAAACTCTTTCGTCAAATATGGCGTAAGAAGCCCTGTCTTTGGATTCAGCAGTTTCTCTTTGTAATAGTCCAGAAATTCAGATGTGTCATGATCATTTGGATGAAAATCGGGACGCAGATAATCAAAAATATGCTTAAAGCTACTGCCGTAGACCCCATCTTTTAAGCCAAAGATAAGGCGAAAATTATATGGAATTTCTTTCCAATAACGTAAGCTAATCAAGTTCTTAGGATTGCGATAGAAAGGCACTAAAAATGATGCAGCTGAAATCAGCACCAAAATTGTGATCAATGCGGGAAAGAATCCTGCAATACGCAATAAATAGTTATTGGATAATTCTTGAAACACATCGAAAGCAATATCCTTATGCTCTGACTCTTCAAGCATATGCCACATCCAAATTGCCCGTTGTTTTTCGTCTTGTGAACGGAAGAACACTTCTTCATGATTCATCATGTATTCTGCAAGTACCGCCGTGAAATGCTCAATGCCTGCCATCAATGATAATTTCATTGGTTGTGGAAGACGCTCAAACCCATATTCAAATGCCCAGCCAGCCCAAGTACGAAAGAGTTTCACTGGCAAATCACGAATTAAATAAGCATCATTTAACTCTTCATGCATCTTTGAATGAATAGCCTCTTGACCGATCAGTGAGGTAACACGTTGCTTTAATAATGGATCGGTTATGAAATCACGATGATAACGTGCAGTATCAATTACGAGATCTTCACCTCGGGTTAAAAAAATCGACAGTGATGCAAAATATGCACTTGCCAATTCTGCATCCATATAAAATCGGTGATCTACTTGCTCTGGATCAAAATCAAACTTCATATGTCGAATTGGAATAATCGGCGTTTGATTTTCCAGACTGAATGGTGCCGCATCAAAAACTTTGGCTACGGCTTTCTTAAGTGGCTTTGCGAACATAGCTGGTACTCTTTATTCATTTAATATGGCAATCCATTTCATCGTCTTAATGCTGATGACTTACAGATCGCCTTTTGAGTAAAAACTCTACTTTGATGGCTAAAAATTACGACAAGCCTTGTCAATTACCATTGGCACATGCATTCATTCGGTTTGCAAATTATGACAACCTTATATAATTGTCAGACAATCACTTTGAGAAGTTGCCTCCACTGATAAAGTATGTCCCTTAAAAACAATTTTTATGAGATGCTTGGTTAGAATCACAGCTTTAAAAAAAGCTTTTCCTTCAAAAAATTGATGAAAAAGCTCAGTATTGATCTACAACATCATTTTCATATTAAATAGAATGTTGAACGCAGAGACTGAATAGAATTACACCCGTAAAGCAGGTGTAAACGCTTTAACAAAATAAGGGGTGAGTGTACCTGTTTCAGGATCAAGTAACTCTTTTTTGAAATAGTCTAAAAGCTCAGTTGTATCATGATCATTAGGATGAAAGTCTGGACGTAAATAATCAAAAATATGACCTAAACTGCTACCAAAAACACCATTATCTCGACTAAATAATAAATCCCAACTGCCCTTTGCCTCTTTCCAAAAACTTAGACTAAAGGTATTCATTGGACGTCGTAAAAATGGCAACATCAATGCGCCAGCACCTACGCCTAAACCCAAAGTAATCAGCGCAATAAAGAATCCCGAAACTCGTAATGGATAGTTTGCAGACAGCACTTGATAAGTATCATAAGCAATATCTTTATGCTCAGATTCTTCCAGCATATGCCATAACCATAAAGCACGTGTCTTTTCATCGAGAGAATGATTAAAGATGTCTTGATGAGTCATGGCATATTGAGCAAAGACAGCTGTGAAATGCTCAATCCCAGCCATCATTGAGAGCTTTAAAGGTTGTGGGAATTTTAAAAAAGTATGATTAAAAACCTGTTCTGCTAAAAACCGATACAACTGCACTGGCAAATTATTTGGAATCATAGTTTCATTGTATTCTTCATGGACTTTTGAGTGAATTGCCTCTTGCCCAATCAAACTAGTCAAACGCTGTTTTAAAACAGGATCTTGTATTTGATCACGATGATGTCGTGCAGTTTCAATCACTAACTCTTCACCATAGGTCAAAAAAATTGACAGCGCTGCAAAATAAGCACTTGCCCACTCTTTCTGCATAAAAAATTTAACATCCATTTCATCCGAGCTAAATTTAAAATTGAAGTGACGAATCGGAATATTTGCAATCTGATCTTTTAAATCAGGCAATCGGCTTGGAAAAGCTTTTGCAAACACTTTTTTGACAGGCTTAGCAAGTAACATATAGCACCCATTGGTTATTTACGGAGCAAGGATTTGACTGAAACCAGTACAAATTCACATTTCAAGTAAAAATCATATTTATGTTTGAAAAAGTAAGTCATCTTGATTCAAATACCACTGACATTTCAGGTCAATCCATTGGCAATTTATGACTATTCAATAAAGTGTCTGACAAATAAGAGAGGAGATTGCCTCTACTGATAAATAATGACCTTTGTGGATAAATCATCACTTTTGACATGCTGACATCATGATTTAAATATTAGGTATGCTGAACCAGCAAAAGAATTGAAAAGAATAGGCAGAATATTAAACTGTAGAATTCTAAATTGTTATAAAGCTACATATGACAAAATCACCACTTATATAAAATCTTGGATGTCTCAATTTGCAATAAAGCGTAACAGTTATAAACGCTGAAACAGACAGGTGACTTTGTTGATTTACGCATTGCTTAAACTATACCCGCTTCCCTTTTATTGTGATTTACAAAGAGTGAAATCATTAAGAGATACTTAGTCACCCACACAATTACATTCTCTGAATCACTAAAACCAGTCAAATGAAGATTTATCAATAAAAAGTTCATTTCAGCCTATAAAAACAACAGACATTTTCTTTTATCATGGTGTTACTGAGTCACAGTTAATCTTTGGGTCAAACTGAATCAGTGCTAAACTTAATGATGTACTCTTTAAACAGAACAAAATTAAACAATGTTCAATTTCATTTGGCGCTTTGTACAGCTTCTCCAATTGGATCAATTCAAATATCGAAAATTGACAGATGGCGAAATTCGTATTAGCCAAAGTGTATTTGGAGATTTAATTGACTACAGCCAAGTCAAGGTGATGAATCATCCTTATTTACCGTGGCAGCCTGTTGGGATTTTGATGGCGCCCAATGGCTATATTCACTTAAAAGATGCAGACTATTGTGAAGACTTTTCCTGTATGAGCTTGGGTTATCAAGCTGTTTTTATTCATGAAATGGCCCATGTTTATCAATATCAGCGTCAAGAAAATGTATTACTCAAAGGTGCTATTTTACAATCCGCACTCTATCTAAGTTTTGGTAAATACAACCCTTATCGCTACACTCTGATTCAAGGAAAACCTTATTTTGATTATAATATTGAACAACAAGGAGATATTGCGAAAGATATTTATTTAAATCGAATTGAAAATATTATTCTGAATAAAAATTCAGGCAACTCTTCTATTTAATTGCTTTTTGATGCTAATTCAAACAAATAAAGTGATGTATTTCACAAAAAATATTTAAAGCTGATCTTTCCCAATATAAAATCCAAAAAAATAATGAAAAATCACTAGTTTCTATAAAAGAAATACTCTAAATTCATGAGGTCATTGATGGTGTACTGAATAAACTTGATGAATCACTAGCTTCTGACGTTTTTTTAGTTAAAATACTCAATGTCTGAAATTTTTGCCTTGCAAGAAAATAAAGATTTTTGATGATTTTTAATGATTTTATAGTTTCGCCCTTTGGCAATTTCTGTGATATCTATATACTTATGTTGAATAACTACATTTTAAAAATCAACAATTTGTGTATAAATTACCCTATTGGAATAGGATTTGGTTTAAATGAAAAGTTTTAAAATTGCTCTCGCGCAATTCTCTCCGTTCATTGGTGATATTGAGTCAAATGTTCAGAAAATGATTGAACAAGCCAATGATGCAAAAAAACAGAATGCTGAAATTGTTGTTTTCCCTGAACTTTCTATAATCGGTTACCCTGCCGAAGATTTGCTTTTACGCCCAAGCCTAGCAAAGCGTACAGCACAAGCTTTCGAAAAACTGTCTACTGTTAAAGACATTGTGATGGTATTTGGTTTTGCCAATCTTACTGATGATGGTCAACGCTATAATGCTGCTGCAGTGATGAAAGATGGTCAAGTTTTAGGTGTTTATAACAAACAAAACCTTCCTAATTACAGCGTTTTTGATGAAAAACGTTATTTTAATGAAGGCCATCAACATCTTGTATTTGAGTATCTAGGTCATAAATTTGGTGTACTCATTTGTGAAGATGTCTGGTCTCTAAATACTGTTCAACAGCTTGCTCAACTTAATGTGGAAAGTGTTCTAGTATTGAATGCTTCCCCATATGAAGTAGGTAAACCACAACATCGTATTGAAACGTTAAAAGAATTGGCAAAACAGCTTCACCTCAATGTTGTTTATATCAACCAAGTGGGTGGTCAAGATGATCTTATTTTTGACGGAACCAGTTTTGTCATTAACCATTCAGGTGAAGTTGCGTTACAAGCACCAAGCTTTAAAGAAGATCTCTACTTTGCTGACTACCAAATAGAAAACAAAGCCTATCAAGTGGTTGAAGCTGCGCCAGCATTAAACACTATGGCTGAGATCTATCAAGCTTTGGTTTTAGCAACACGCGACTATGTACAACGCTCTGGTTTCCCTGGTGTGATTTTAGGACTATCAGGCGGTATCGACTCAGCTTTAACCTTGGCAATTGCAGTTGATGCGATTGGCGCAGATAAAGTTCAAGCCGTGATGATGCCTTTTACTTACACATCACAAATTAGTGTGGAAGATGCCACTGAACAAGCAAAACGTATGGGTGTTACTTTTGGCATTGCCGAAATTCATCCTATCGTAAATAGCTTTATGCAGACCTTGTTCCCATTCTTTGGTAACTCACCTGCGGATACAACTGAAGAAAATCTTCAAGCACGTGCACGTGGTACATTGCTTATGGGCTTGTCCAATAAGTTTGGTAACCTTGTGCTTGCAACAGGCAATAAGTCTGAGCTTTCTGTAGGTTACTGCACACTGTATGGCGATATGGTAGGTGGTTTTGCTGTACTCAAAGATGTTTATAAAACTATTGTTTTTGAATTGGCTAAGTACCGTAACAGTATTTCTGAAACGCCTGTAATTCCTGAACGGGTTATTTCTCGTCCACCATCAGCAGAACTTCGTCCTGATCAAAAAGACCAAGACTCTTTACCTGCTTATGATGTACTTGATGCCATTCTATATGCATATATTGAGGAAGAACAAAGCCAAGAAGACATCATTGCCAAAGGTTTTGAACGTGCAATCGTGGAAAAAGTCATTCAGCTTGTTGACCGTAATGAATACAAACGTCGTCAAGGTTCAATTGGACCGCGTATCAGCTCACGTGCATTTAGCCGTGAACGCCGTTATCCGATTGTGAATGGCTGGAAAGCAGGTGTATAAGCCTCGTGAATGTGAATAATTCACCACCCCCTTCGAGCTTTGCTCAGGAACTTGCTCAAGCACTCTTGCTTGAGCAAGTTCGCTTTATAAAAAAACAACTCTTAGATCAAAAAAATCCGCAATTTATTCAAAATTTTATTTCTCAAACCTATCAGAATGCAGACAAAATTCTTTTAAAAAATGTGATTCAACTTGAGCAACTGCAGTCTGTAGTGCAAAAATATGCTTTTGAATTGAATTTAGGCTCTGACATTCTTGAATTTATTGGTGTCGTCGCTCAAAAAATTCATCAATATGCCATTCATAGCCAAACCATTTTCAATGATCTACTCTCAGATGAATCTTTTGAACTGTGGCTGTTTAAAATATTAGAATTAGAACAATTAAGGGACTATATTCAAGAAAACTTACAACACAACCCGCAAATTCAACAGGTTAGCCTACAGCTTGCCAATCAGATTTTAGAAAACAATACCCCTTGGCTCAATCAGCTACGTCAATATACAGTTAAACATAACCGCATTGGCGCTAAAGTCATCAGCTTTATTCAAGATCAGCAACACAATATTGAGCTTAAGTTAGAACAGCAACTCGCTACAGCAATACGTAGCCAACTCAGCAATATCATTCTACTGCCTAATGAAGACCTAGCAGATATCGCTACACATGTTTGGAATGAAGTTAAGCAACGCACATTAAAAGAGGCTTTCTCTCAACTTCAATCCATTGATTTTGAAGAATTCTTTATTCTTGTCTATGAAACTTGGAAAGAATTACGTCAAACAGAATATATGCAACAGGTCATTTTAAATGTTGTCGAAGCATTTTATGAATACTTTGGGGAATATAGCTTACAAGAATTACTACACTCAGTTGGCTTAGATCAAAACGATTTATTTATCGAAGCAGATCGCTTTATTCCGCATACACTAGGTGCTTTGGACCAACATGGCTTATTGGATGAGATTATTCAATCCTTGATTGCACCATTCTACCTTGACACGCAAACACAAAGATTTATAGAAAATTATTTAGCAGAAAAAGCTTAATCAAACATTCAACTGGATTTTCTCAATGTTCTAAATATTTATTAATTTTTATCTACTTATCTTTTGATGATGCAAAAAAAGAGACCATGCAGTGAGCATGGTCTATAAAAATGGTGGCTATGACGGGACTTGAACCTGTGACCCCCGCATTATGAGTGCGGTGCTCTAACCAACTGAGCTACATAGCCATAAACTGTGTGCGCATTATCTAAACTTATCTACCCTACGTCAAGCCTAGAAACGCAGCAATGATCATACTTTAAGCAATTGATATTTAAATGTTTAAAATTAATACATATTTATGTTTTTATCGAAAAAAAAGCTTAATAAGCAGCATATATAAGTAAGGAATTAAGCTTGCCATTCTATAGTAAACCACCTAATTATTCATACAAATGAGATGATGATCCTATCATGAGGCGACATGGACGTCTCCGTTGGGCGGGGGTACAGGACGTACCCCTCGCCCAACATGAGCAAAAACAAAGCATAGCTGTGCTTACAGCGCAATGTTTGGCATCTACTACTAAAAGTGAGGCATCGTCTACGTAAAGGTTATTTAAACTTTGAGTGTAAGGTGTGGCATTGCACGCTTTTTTATAATCAAAAAAATCATTCTCTATGCAATTAATTTATTTAAAATATTAATTAAGAAAAACTATATTTTTGTATCTGAGTTTTTGACTGATTGACTGTACTTGTTTATCTCTAAAAATCCATAGCAAAAATAGAGAGTGGCTTACCACTCTCTATTTGCAACAAGTTCTTCCATTTCAATATCGAGATACCCTTGGTCTTGTACCACCATCATCATTGCCTCAGCAATATAATCAGCCGCAGTACCATCCAAAGAAGAATCAAGATCCTCAAACTGTGGCTTCATTTCATTAATTTCAATCACAGTCAGTTTTGCCATAGAATAAATTTCTGCATCACTAAAGCTGGTTTTTGCCACTTTTTTAGCAAAATTTTCAATAAGTTGCTTAACCTCAGCAACTAGAATATCTGGATAATATTCATCATCGAACATTGGGAGAAGTAGATCGTTAAACATTGCAACCTAAAATAAAACAGCAATTCACGCGCTTATATAACACAAACCATACAATTCACCAAATTGATTGAGCAATTTAACTGATTAATTCTTCAGATGTAGATAATCTAAATTTTAAAAAAGATCAAACAATATCAGGGGCTATTGACTATTCATCATTAAATTGCAGAGCGCATGGCTTGCCATACTTTAATTGCATCCGACATCGCTTTTACATCATGTGCACGCACCATACACGCGCCCTGTTGAATGCTGAGCAAGTGTGCAGCAACACTACCCACAGCACGATGACTTGCATCTGCACCATCTAGAGCTTCACCGATAAAGCGCTTACGTGATAAGGCTGATAAAATTGGATAGCCCATTTTGTTCAATTGATAAAACTCATTAAGAAGCTTTAAATTTTGTTGCGCATTTTTAGCAAAACCAAAACCAGGATCTATCAAAATATTTTTGGGGTGAATTCCTGCCTGTAGTGCATCATCTACTCGTTGCTGTAATTCAGCAATTACCTCTAGAGTAACATTTTCATACTGATCAAGATGATTCATTGTGGTTGGCTCGCCTCGCATATGCATAATAATCACAGGGATATTGAGCTCTGCAGCAGTCTCTAAGGCATGTGGACGAGTTAAGGCACGGACATCATTCCAAATATGCGCACCAGCCTTAACCGCCTCACAAATCACTTCTGGTTGTGAGGTATCTATTGAAATAATGACATCCAATTTAGCTAATTCAGCAACCACAGGAACGACACGACGTATTTCTTCAGCAATCTCAACTGAAGAGGCACCAGGACGTGTAGATTCCCCTCCAACATCAATTACTGTCGCACCGTCAGCAATCATTTGCTTGGCATAAGCAACAGCTTGATCTTTTTGATCATGTTTCCCACCATCGCTAAATGAATCTGGAGTGACATTCAGTATGCCCATGACATGTGCTTGCGATAAATCCAGACTCAAACGCCCACATTGCAAAATTTGCTTAGGTAGTGGCATCAGTTGCATGTCAATTCTCCGTATTCAATTCAGGCTAGTTTAACAATTCAAATCAATAACACAGTGATTTTTATCTGTGAATTTTTTTGTATAAAAAAAGAGCCTCGATTGAGGCTCTTGTTTATTTACTGACTGATCAGGTCGCTGGCAATGGTGGTGGCGTTGATGGACCATCTGTAGGTGTTACATCAAGCACTGGATTTTCCGCAACATAAACCTTAGGTGGCTGAGGAGGACGACCTTCCATGATGTCACGGATCTGATCACGATCAATCGTTTCCCATTCCATCAAAGCTTTTACCATTGCATGTGCAATATCTTTGTTATTTTCAAGGATATCACGTGCAACACGATACTGTTCATCTAGGATACGACGTACTTCTTGGTCAACTTGCTGTTGCGTTGCTTCAGAAATTGTACGGCTACCGACATTTCCGAAGAAACCATTTTGGTTTTCATCTTCATAGACCATCACGCCCATTTTGTCTGACATACCGTACTTGGTCACCATTGCGCGTGCCATTTTGGTTGCACGTTCAAAGTCGTTAGACGCACCCGTTGACATTTGATCAATGAAAACTTCTTCTGCAATACGACCACCAAATAAGATTGAAAGTTCATTCAACATCTTAGACTTGTAATGGCTGGTTTGATCATGTTCTGGCAATTGCCAAGTTACACCCAAAGCCCAACCACGTGGCATAATTGTTACTTTATGCACAGGGTCAGTCCCTGGAAGAATTTCTGCAACAATGGCATGACCTGCTTCATGATAAGCAGTTGCACGACGTTCCTCTTCACGGATCACCATCGACTTACGCTCAGGACCCATGTAGATCTTATCTTTTGCATCTTCAAAGTCATGCATATCGACGGTGTTCTTGTTACGACGAGCAGCAAATAATGCAGCTTCATTGACAAGATTCGCCAATTGCGCACCAGAGAAACCAGGTGTACCACGTGCCAATACCTTAAGATCAACACCAGTTACCGAAGGAAGTTTCTTTAAATGCACAGCCAAGATCTGTTCACGACCTTTAATATCTGGCAGCCCCACCATCACTTGACGGTCGAAACGCCCCGGACGAAGTAATGCTTTATCTAGTACATCCGCACGGTTTGTTGCCGCAATGACGATAATTCCTTCATTACCTTCAAAACCATCCATTTCAACAAGCATTTGGTTTAGTGTTTGTTCACGTTCATCATGACCACCACCTGTACCTGAACCACGATGACGACCGACTGCATCAATCTCATCAATAAAGATGATACATGGTGCATGGCGTTTCGCCTGTTCGAACATGTCACGCACACGAGATGCACCAACACCAACGAACATTTCAACGAAGTCAGAACCTGAAATACTAAAGAATGGAACTTTGGCTTCACCAGCAATCGCTTTTGCAAGTAAAGTTTTACCTGTACCTGGAGGACCAACCATCAATACGCCTTTAGGAATCGTTGCCCCTAAGCGTTTGAATTTTGCGGGGTCTTTCAAGAAATCAACGATTTCTACAACTTCTTGTTTTGCTTCATCACAACCAGCAACATCGGTAAAGGTCACTTTGATTTGGTCTTCTGAAAGCATTTTCGCTTTAGATTTACCAAAACTCATTGGTCCATTTTTACCACCTGCACCACCACCCATGTTACGCATAAAGAACATGAACAATAAAATAATTAAAAGCACAGGAAAGCTTGCGATGAGAAGTTGCATCAATAAACCTTGACGTTGAGGTGCAGTACCTTCAACAACAACGTTATTTTTGATGAGTGTAGGCATCAATTCAGGATCTTGAACTGCTGGGCGAATACTTTCAAAGTTCGAACCGTTCTTTTTTTCGCCGCTTATTCTTTCACCATCAATTGTGACTTTACTAATTTGACCAGCATTCACCGCTGTGACGAATTCTGAATAATTCATCGCAGAAGGCTTACTGCGGTCACTGAGATTGCTGAAAATTAAGATCAGCACACCCAGTATGACCAGCCACAATACGGCATTTTTGAAGTAATCGCTCAAAGCTTTATTCCCATATATAACTATTTTGATCAGGCTCAATCTTGCTTGATCGTAACAAAAAGCGAGTAATGAATTTCGCAATAAAGGTTAAAAAGGTACAAAATGCACAATTTTTAACAACTTGGCAAGTATTTGTTGGCAATTCATTACGAAGAATGAACATACCTTAAAACCACCACCTATTGCGAAACTTTTTTACGGCCCTGTCCAATTAAAAAAACTTCTTTTGAACGTGCACGTGAAGCAGCTGGTTTTGCTGTTTTTAACACATCAAAACTATCCACGACTTGCTTTCGGAACTCATCAAAACCAGTTCCTTGGAAAACTTTAACTAAAAACTGCCCTTTTGGTCCAAGAACCTTGTTGGCAAAATCTAACGCAAGTTCACACAAGTAAATCTGGCGAGGTTGATCTACAGCCCTATTACCTGATGTATTGGGGGCCATATCTGAAATTACAACGTCTACAGTGCGTCCATTTAAAATATTTAACAATTTTTCGAAAACTTCTTCTTCTCTAAAATCACCTTGTAAGAAGGTAACATCAGGCAAAGCATCCATTTCCAAAATATCTGAAGCAATCACTAAACCTTTATCACCAACTAGTTTACCAGCGATTTGCGACCAACTTCCTGGCGCAGCACCCAAGTCAACCACGGTCATACCTGGTTTAATCATTTTGTGTTTTTCTTGAATTTCAAGAAGTTTATATGCAGCGCGAGCTCGGTAACCTTCTTTTTGTGCTTTTTTCACAAAAGGGTCATCTAAATGCTCTCTCATCCACGCACGACTACTTTTGGATAACTTCTGGTTGGTAATGCGTGTAGCCATAACTCTCTTGATCTAAACCGATAACTAACTTCTGATTGTACGTGAAAAAAAATCTCATTGCAGTATTCATATTGATTTAAATCGACAGATATTGATATGTTTTTTTGAATAAGCTTCATCGATTATTTCTACAGAATTTACAGCGTAGTGATATGGCTTTTGTTATACTAAGTCGTTTCTAAAATTAGGTTATCTTTATATGGCGGCTCTATCTATCCAAGAACGTAAACGTTTACGTCAAATCGGCCATGCGTTAAATCCTGTTGTAATGCTTGGCGATAAAGGCTTGACTGAAAGTGTCGTTGAAGAATTAAATCGTGCTTTAAATGATCACGAGTTAATTAAAGTCAAGGTTACTGGTGAAGACCGCGAAGCACGTGCTGCAACGATTACTGAAATTGCAAATGTTACTGGTGCTGAAGTTGTTCAAACAATTGGTAAAATTGCATTGCTTTATAAAAAAGCTGCGAAACAAAATCCAAAATTGTCTAATTTAGTTCGCCACGCTCATCTTTCAAATTAAGATTTATTTTCATGGCAAGTTTCGAACTGAATGCATTTGATCGTCGTTTTCAAAGTATCTCCCTAGTTGGTGCGATTGAACAAATTAGCCCGTATACGCTCAATGTCGGTTATTGGTTAAGAGATCCCAATCAATTCATAATTTATCCTGAACTGGTTACAGCAAATCCGCGTCAGGATTTGCTTTGGGAAAATACCTGTTTTGAGATTTTTATAGGTGTGCAAGGCGAAGATTATTATCGTGAAATTAATCTATCCCCTTCTCAAGCTTGGCAAGCTTATCAATTTGAAGAATATCGTTATCCTGAAAATATGCCACCAGTCGCTGCTTATGACATTGAATTAAATCAGTTAAAGCGCACACATTATGGATTAAATGTCAGCATAGATCTTAGCGAGTTTATGCTTGCCAATAAATTAAAATGGTCAGACTTATTTTTGGGTTTAAGCGCTGTTTTAAATACCACGCAAGGTCAACATTTCTTTGCCATGCAACACAGTGGCCAACAGGCCGACTTTCACAATAAACGTGATTGGTTACATACATTTTAGACTACAATTATGTAAACTGAGCTTGAAAATAAAAAAAGTGAGGCTAGTTGCCTCACTTTTTTATTGCCATTTTTCTTAAAAATAGCTTTTCTTAAAACATAAGCCTTACATATCTTATTGTTTTGTCGTTACTTTATTCCAAACTTCTAAAGTGTGATCTTTAGAACGCTTTAAAGTTTCAGTTAACTGAACTTTATGTTTGCTCGAAATTTGTGAAACGTCTTCACGAATTTCTTTACCAACTTCAGTTAACTCTTTCACTAAAATGCTTAATTCTGATTTTAAGAAATCAGCCAATTCAGCCAAATCTTTTTGTGAAGTGGAAAATTGTGATTTGATCACATCAAGACGTTGCACCAAATCTTGTTTAAAGTTTTGTACTTGATCTTGAACTTGCTCAGTTAATTGCTCTGACTCTGCTTCAAGCTTAGTTTTAGTTTCTGTAACAGCTTCAGCAACTTTCTGCTGCGCTTCTTTACCTAACTTCTCTAAGTTCTCTGTAGTTTCAGTTACAACTTCTTTCAAAGCTGCGGTGTCTTTGGTTACTTTCTCTGTAACACTTTCTTTAGATATTGTCATATTGATTCCCCCTGGAATGTGAGTCAATAAGATACATTGAAAAGATAAATTTTAGATTTTGATTTGTCTAACAATAATTAAATACTTACAATTTCAAATATTTCACTTTAAAAGCAGAATTAATGATAAATAGCAAGGTATTTATCTTAGATTATCCCTCGAAATAAAATAGACTTTCGAGGGGCTCATGCGTATAATGCGCTGTTAAGTTACAAGCGAGCAGACAAGAGGAGGGTAGGATTTAGTAAGCCTTCCTTTTTTTTCGTCTACTCGCTTTTTTACAGCCCTATTTTTGTGGTTTTAGTTCAGGAGCTATGGTTTGAGCACCCCCGCCATTTTAGCCCTTGCTGACGGTACTGTTTTTAAAGGTACATCGATCGGCGCTACGGGAAGTACGACTGGTGAAGTCGTTTTTAACACTGCCATGACTGGTTATCAAGAAATTTTGACCGACCCTAGTTATGCACAGCAACTTGTAACTTTAACTTATCCTCATATCGGTAATACTGGTTGTAATGAAGAAGACGCTGAATCAGGTCGAATTCATAAAGTTTGGGCGAATGGTTTAATCATTCGTGACCTACCGTTATTACACAGCAATTTCCGAGCTACTCAGTCTCTTGGCGAATATTTACAACAACATAATGTCGTTGCCATTGCAGATATTGATACTCGTAAATTGACACGTATTTTACGTGACAAAGGCGCACAAAACGGATGCATTCTTGCCGGCGATAATATTACTGAAGAAGAAGCTATTGCAAAAGCACGTGCCTTTGGTGGTCTAGATGGTTTAGACCTTGCGAAAGAATGTTGTGACCCACAAGGTTTTGAATGGACTGAAGGCTCATGGACACTGGGCCAAGGCTTTTCTCAACCTGAAACAAAGTTTCATGTTGTTGCATACGATTACGGTGTCAAAACCAACATCTTACGTATGCTTGCCGACCGTGGGTGTAAATTAACTGTTGTTCCTGCACAAACACCTGCTGAAAAAGTATTGGCGTTAAATCCAGATGGCGTATTTTTGTCAAATGGACCTGGCGATCCAGCAGCATGTGATTATGCAATTGCGGCAGTAAAAACCATTGTTGAAACTACAAACCTACCTGTTTTCGGTATTTGTTTGGGTCATCAAATTCTAGCTTTAGCTTCTGGCGCTAGAACTGTGAAAATGCCACATGGTCACCACGGTGCAAACCATCCTGTACAGAACCTTGAAAATGGTACAGTGATGATTACTTCTCAAAACCATGGCTTCGCTGTAGATGCAGAAACTTTACCTGCAAACCTCAAAGCTACGCATAAATCTTTGTTCGATCAAACCTTACAAGGTATTCATCGTACAGATAAACCTGCGTTTAGCTTCCAAGGTCACCCTGAAGCAAGCCCTGGTCCACATGACTGTGCCCCATTGTTCGATCATTTCATCGAACTTATTGAAGCATCTAAGAAGTAATTAAGGAAGCGATCATGGCTAAACGTACAGACATTAAAAGCATCTTAATTATTGGTGCGGGTCCGATTGTCATCGGGCAAGCATGTGAGTTCGATTACTCAGGTGCGCAAGCATGTAAAGCCCTTCGTGAAGAAGGCTACCGTGTTATTTTGGTGAACTCTAACCCAGCCACCATTATGACTGACCCGACTATGGCAGATGCAACGTATATCGAACCGATTACGTGGCAAACTGTTGCACAAATCATTGAGAAAGAACGCCCAGATGCGGTTCTTCCAACAATGGGTGGTCAAACGGCATTAAACTGTGCATTGGCACTAGATGCCAACGGTATTTTAGAAAAATACAATGTTGAATTGATTGGTGCGACCAAAGAAGCCATCGAAAAAGCGGAAGATCGCAAACTTTTCGATATCGCAATGCGCAAAATTGGTTTGGAATGCCCACGTGCTGATGTTGCAGAAAGTATGGAACATGCGCTTGAAATTCAAGCCCGTTTCGGCTTCCCTGTGATTATCCGCCCATCATTTACGATGGGTGGTTCAGGTGGTGGTATCGCCTATAACAAAGAAGAATTCATTGAAATCTGTGAACGCGGTTTTGATCTTTCTCCAACCAAACAATTATTGATTGATGAATCATTAATTGGCTGGAAAGAATATGAAATGGAAGTTGTTCGTGACAAAAACGACAACTGTATCATTGTATGTACCATTGAAAACTTCGATCCAATGGGTGTGCATACCGGTGACTCCATTACTGTTGCACCTGCACAGACACTAACAGATAAAGAGTTCCAATTACTGCGTAATGCTTCTTTAGCGGTGCTACGTGAAATTGGTGTAGAGACAGGCGGATCAAACGTTCAGTTCGGTATCAACCCGAAAGATGGTCGTATGGTTGTGATCGAGATGAACCCTCGTGTATCTCGTTCTTCTGCGCTTGCGTCTAAAGCAACAGGTTTCCCTATTGCCAAAATTGCAGCAAAACTTGCAGTGGGCTATACCCTTGATGAATTGAAAAATGACATCACTGGTGGAACAACGCCTGCATCGTTTGAACCTGCAATCGACTATGTTGTAACCAAGATTCCTCGCTTTAACTTCGAGAAATTCCCACAAGCTGATGCAACACTCACGACACAGATGAAATCTGTGGGTGAAGTCATGGCAATTGGTCGTAACTTCCAAGAATCTGTACAAAAGGCACTTCGTGGTCTTGAAGTCGGTGCTTGTGGTTTTGATGAGAAAATTGCAGTGGGTACTGAAGGCGCGAAAGATAAAATCTTGGTCGAGCTTAAAGTGCCAGGTCCTGAGCGTATTTGGTATGTTGCTGACGCATTCCGTCATGGCTTCACATTAGATGAAGTATTTGCTGCAACCAATATCGATCGTTGGTTCTTGATTCAAATCCAAGACATCATTCAGTCTGAAGAGCAAATCAAAACTTTAGGTTTTGGTGATTTGAACGCTGACAATATCCGTGCATTTAAACGTAAAGGTTTATCTGATTTACGTATTGCTGACTTGATGGGCATTTCGCAAAAACAATTCCGTAAGCACCGTTGGAACTTGGGTGTATACCCTGTTTACAAACGTGTAGATACCTGTGCAGCTGAGTTCGAGTCAGATACTGCTTACATGTACTCAACTTATGATGACGAGTGTGAAGCGAATCCGTCTAACCGTGACAAGATCATGGTGATCGGTGGTGGTCCTAACCGTATTGGTCAAGGGATCGAGTTCGATTATTGCTGTGTTCACGCTGCCCTTGCAATGCGTGAAGATGGTTATGAAACCATTATGGTTAACTGTAACCCTGAAACGGTTTCAACTGACTATGACACATCTGATCGTTTGTACTTTGAACCGATCACTTTAGAAGACGTTTTAGAAATCGTACGTACAGAAAAACCAAAAGGTATTATCGTACAGTACGGCGGTCAAACACCTTTGAAATTGGCTCGTGCTTTAGAAGAAGCAGGTGCACCAATTATCGGTACGTCTCCAGATGCGATTGACCGTGCAGAAGATCGTGAACGTTTCCAACAGATGATTCAACGTTTGAATCTTCGTCAACCAAGCAACAGCATTGTTAAATCTGCTGAAGAAGGTATGGCTGAAGCATCTAAAGTGGGTTATCCGTTGGTTGTACGTCCATCTTATGTCCTTGGTGGTCGTGCGATGGAAATCGTATACAACGACGACGAACTTAAACGTTACTTGCGTGATGCTGTACAAGCGTCTAACGAAGCACCTGTACTGCTTGACCATTTCCTTGATGATGCAACAGAAGTCGATGTTGACTGTGTATCTGACGGCAAAGATGTGGTGATCGGCGGTATTATGCAGCATATCGAACAAGCGGGTATTCACTCTGGTGACTCAGCATGTTCAATTCCGCCTTACTCTCTTTCTGCAGAGATTCAGGATGAAATGCGTCGTCAAACCGTTGCTATGGCGAAAGAGCTTGGTGTGATTGGCTTGATGAACGTACAGTTTGCTGTTAAAGGCAATGACGTTTATATTCTTGAAGTGAACCCACGTGCGTCTCGTACAGTACCGTTCGTTTCTAAATGTATCGGCGAATCATTAGCAAAAGTTGCAGCACGTTGTATGGCGGGTCAATCTTTAGAATCGCAAGGATTCACACAAGAGATTATCCCAACGCATTTTGCTGTAAAAGAAGCAGTATTCCCGTTCAACAAATTCCCAGGTGTAGACCCGATCCTTGGACCAGAAATGAAATCTACTGGTGAAGTGATGGGTGTTGGTACAACTTTTGGTGAAGCTTTCTATAAAGCTGTGTTAGGCTCTAACGATCGCTTACCAGGTAAACCAACTGATGGTGAAGTGAAGCACGTATTTATTTCAGTACGTCATTCAGATAAGCCTCGTGCCGCGGGTATTGCGAAACAATTGGTTGATTTAGGCTTCAAAATTATCGCAACTGGCGGTACTTATGATGTCATTAAAGAGGCTGGTATTGAATGTGAACGTGTGAATAAAGTAACTGAAGGTCGTCCAAATATTGTCGACCGCTTGAAAAATGGCGAGATTCACCTCATTATCAATACTACTGAAGGTAAACAAGCTCAGCAGGATTCATTCTCAATCCGTCGCTCTGCTCTTCAAGGTAAAGTGTATTACACAACTACCTTGAATGGTGCTGATGCTGTATGCCAAGCTTTAGCAATTAAATTGCCAATGGATGTATATCGCTTGCAAGATTTGCAAACACTAGGTTAATTCGTTTCCGATAAGTCCCGCCATCTTATCGGTGGCGGGCTTTTTTCATTTTATAAACCTGTATTTTTTAAATACTGAACTGAGGGACAACAATGCAACGTTATCCTATGACTCCTGAAGGCAAGGTAGCCTTAGAGAAAGAATTGCAACAGCTCAAATCTGTTGATCGTCCACGTATTATTGCAGCAATTGCAGAAGCACGTGAACATGGGGATTTAAAAGAAAACGCAGAATACCATGCAGCGCGCGAACAACAAGGTTTTTGTGAAGGTCGTATTCAAGACATCGAAGGTAAACTTGGTGCTTGCCAAGTTATTGATGTTAAGGAACTTGAGCAAACTGGTCGTGTGGTTTTTGGTGTGACGGTAACCATTGAGAATTTGGATACTGAAGAAAAGAAAACCTATAAGATTGTAGGTGATGATGAAGCTGACTTTAAGATCAATAAGATCTCAGTGAACTCGCCTATTGCGCGTGGTCTTCTTGGCAAGAATGAAGGTGACGAAGCTAAAATCACTACACCACAAGGTGAAGTGGAATATGAAGTGGTGAGTGTTGAATATATTTAACACATACTAGGGCTGATGATTCAGCCCTTTTTATTGAGCTAAAAATATAAAATGAATAACAAAAAACTAATCGCTTTTATATTCAACCATCAGTTATTGACTAAGACAAAACGACTCAAAATATTTTTGTCAAAGCCTAAGACACAAAAATACAATTTCAATGATTAATATTCTTAATAAAATCAAAAAAATGTAGAAATAAATTATTCAATTATAAAAAGCTTGCAATGCCACACATTACATTTAAAGTCTAAATAGCTTTGTTTAGGCAAAGGGTACATCCTGTACCCCTGCATTCCCAAACATCAAGGGCAACATCCATGTCGCCCCACAGTAGGATAATCATCTAGAATTCAAAAATACAAAAACTTATTCATAGCCGAAAATTCTCAAGTTCATACAAAAACATAAGCTTCATTGATGATCAATGACAGGATGCAAATCATTTGTATATACAATTAGAAGGTTTAGCTATATAGATAAAAAGTTTAAAAACATTCACATCAGAACAATCCTGCATTCACATAGAAATTAACACTGATCACGTATCTATTTAATAAATATCAAACATCATCCATACATTTCTCAAATCTTGCTCCAAGCAAAATATGATGCATCCGCCATACGAATTCGAAGAAAACTAGCATTTATCACCAACCGCTCAAAGTAAATTGCCATTGTTAAATATTTTCGATGCATTACATTGAGGAAAAATTAAAATTCATTGAGAACGAGAATGAAAGCAGGACGAGCAAGTAAAACTGCTGAAGCAGCGGCAGCAATTAGAGCCAATCATCATTTAAATGCCAACGATCCAGTATTCTCTGACCCTTATGCATTTGAAATGACCAATTCACAATGGCGTTTACTTTTAAATAATGCTCTTCTACGTAAAGCGTTAAACTCCAATTTAATGAATCAAACTTTTGGTAAATTGACAGGCCAAGTGGTTGGACGTTCTCGCTATACAGAAGATCTTTTAAAACAAGCGATTGAACATGATCATATTCAACAATATGTATTGGTTGGCGCTGGTCTAGACTCTTTTGTATTACGCTTGGCCCAGCAATACCCCCAACTCAAAATATTTGAAATTGATCATCCTGATACACAAAGAACCAAATTAGAAAAATTAAAAAAGCTTAGTAATACAGGTGAGCTCCCAAGCAATGTGGAATTTGTTGGCATTGATTTTGAAAAAGAAAAACTGTCTGATGCTTTGGCGCGTAGTGGATTTCAAAACACCCAAGCCACATTTTTTTCATGGCTGGGCACAACCCATTATTTAACCCCACAAGCAACCCTAGCAACCTTACACAACATTGCATCCTTTACTGGCAAAAATAGCCAAGTTGTGATGGATTATTCGATTGATTATAAAGTCTTACAAGGTATTGAGCGTTTGGGTAGCTTCGCAGTGTCACAGTTCACCCGTTTCTTAAAAGAGCCTTTGATTGGTGCGTTTGCTTCGCAAGCATTGCATCATGCAGTTGAAATGATGGGTTATCAGGTGGTTGAAGATTTATCAGGTAAAGACATTACCCATCGTTACTTTAACCATCGTGCTGATCATATTCGTCATACCCATGCCACGCATTTGATCCATTTAAAAATAGGTTAATACTTGAATACCAGCCAAGGAATAGCTGAAGAATTGATGTTTAAACCCAATACACTGAATATTTTTTAATTGCTGATCAAGATCTAAGTTCAATCTAAGGTTACAATGCGCGCTCTAGCCCTTGCA
The DNA here is from genome assembly GCF_048551735.1 of Acinetobacter legionensis. Taxonomy (NCBI): domain Bacteria; kingdom Pseudomonadati; phylum Pseudomonadota; class Gammaproteobacteria; order Moraxellales; family Moraxellaceae; genus Acinetobacter; species Acinetobacter legionensis. The sequence goes on along the minus strand of NZ_JBIMBV010000005.1, from coordinate 38,085 downwards.
CTTAAGCTTTTGTACTCCCATGACTGACGCTATTCACTCCCCCGTAAAACACTGGTGCGAATTTGAGTTTATTTCTAAAACTGTGAAAAATCCCAATATTCATATTAAAGGAAATTATTCTTATTATTCGGCATATTGGGATCAGGGATTTGAACGTTGCGTGGTGCGTTATTTGCATGATAAGCCGTCAACTGTAGAGAAACCAATTGACCAATTATATATTGGTAACTTTGTTTGTTTTGGGGCGGAATGTGTGGTCATGATGGGTGGCAATCAATTACATCGCTCTGACTGGATCTCTACATTTCCTTTTGATACCCGTAGCTTTTTACCCGCTGGGGATACAGTGATTGGCGATGGCTGTTGGATTGGCAGTCGTGCCATGATTATGCAAGGGGTAACGCTAGGTGAAGGTGCCATCGTTGCTACAGGTGCAGTCGTCACTCAAGACGTGCCAGCGTATGCAATTGTCGGTGGTGTACCGGCAAAACTCATTAAATATCGGTTTTCTCAGGATCAGACTGAAAAATTACAATCAGTTAAATTGTATGATTTAGATGAGAAGCAGGTTTTAAAAATTCGTGAACAATTACAAAGCGATGATATCAATCAATTGATTGATTTTTTAAAAGCAGCAGAATAATACCCTCGGTATAGGTTAATAATCACACAAAAAGCAAAAAGGGCTAAATATCAATTTAGCCCTTTTGCAAAGATTAAAATCTTTTGCTACACATCAGAATTTAACACAACATTTTGTTGTGCATTTTTTAACTTTCGTTGTTTCAGATAATAAGCAAGCATCAAACAAAGAATCCATGCTGGAATCATCATTACCGCAATACGCATATTCTCGGTGAATGACATTACCACCAGAATACCCAACATAAAGATAATGCAAAGATAATTACTGAATGGATAAGCAATACTTGGAAACTTGGTGGTCTGCCCTTGTGTTTGCATGGCTTTACGGAACTTTAAATGAGTCCATGAAATAACCACCCAGTTAATCACAATTGCAGCAACCACTAACATCATCAATAAACCAAATGCTTTTTCTGGAAATGCATAATTGAGTAGTACACATAAAACCGTAACAAAAGCTGAAACATAAACCGCATTGGTTGGAATACCACGCTTATTAATATGCTTAAGGAACTTCGGTGCATTACCCTGTTGTGCTAAACCAAGTAACATTCGACTACTACAATAACTGGTCCCGTTATACACCGAAACAGCTGCGGTAAGAATGACAAAATTCAGTAAGGTCGCAACACCATGACTATCCAGTGAAGCAAATACCATTACAAATGGGCTACCACCTTCTGCCATTTGGTTCCATGGAAAAAGTGCAAATAAGATAAACAGTGTTGCAATATAGAAAATCAAAATACGATAAATAATTTGATTGACTGCTTTAGGCAAAGTTTTATCAGGATCACGCGCTTCTGCTGCAGTAATACCAAATAGCTCAATCCCACCAAAGGCAAAAATAATCACAGCCATTGCCATGACTAAACCTTCCACACCAAATGGGAAAAACCCACCCAATGCCCAAAGGTTACTAATGCTTGCCTGTGGCCCTGCTGTACCTGTTGCAAGTAGATAGGAACCAAAGCCGATCATGGCTAGGATTGCCAAAATTTTGACGATAGAGAACCAAAATTCCATTTCACCAAAAAATTTTACATGCAATAAGTTGATACCGTTGATTAAAACAAAAAACACCAATGCTGAAATCCAAGTTGGGATTTCAGGCCACCAATATTGAATATAAAGACCAATTGCGCTCAGCTCTGCCATACAGACCAAAACATTGAGTACCCAATAATTCCAGCCAGACATAAAACCTGCAAATGAGCCCCAGTATTTGTATGCAAAGTGACTAAATGAACCACTGACTGGTTCTTGCACCACCATTTCACCTAACTGTCGCATCATTAAAAACGCAATAAATCCAGCAATCGCATAACCGAGTATGACTGAAGGACCTGCAAGCTTAATCGATTGCGAGATACCCAGAAACAATCCTGTACCAATTGCACCACCTAGCGCGATAAGCTGGATGTGCCGATTGCTTAAACCATGTTTCAGGTTTCCTTGCTCATGTTTTGACATATGATTATTCTCATCCTTGTCTCGTAATTTTTGTATTCAAAATTACGTATATCATAAGTTAATCAAAAATGCCTATATCTAATCGAAAAATAATTGATTTACTTTTCTCATAACCGCGCATATAAGCAGAAAATTCAACAAATAACAATTATTATGAATTATGTAATTAAATTATGTATTGCGTAATTAAATATTTTCAGTATGATAGAAATCATAAGACACTGACAGCTTGCTTGAGTCATTTGAATAAGGCATTTAAATAAATCTATATTCATTTGTTTTTCAAATACTTAAGAAAAATATCAAAGATTTTGATCTTCTCTAACAAAATTAAAGACAAGGAAAGCAAATCATGAGCTCACATTTAACTTGTTTTCTTGAAATTGACTCACAATCAGATTTCACCATACATAATTTGCCCTACGGTATTTTTAGTGAAACACCCCAAGGCACAAAACGAGTGGGTGTTGCCATTGGAGATTGGGTCATAGACCTTGCCCACTTAGAGGCACATGGACTATTAGCGATCAATGGACATCAAGATTGTTTTAATCAAGCGACACTGAATAAATTTATAGAAACGGGTAAACACAACTGGCAAAAGGTTCGTACTACATTACAAAGTCTACTCTCTGCTGAAAATCCAACACTTCGTGATGATGTGGTTTTACGCCAAAACGCATTATTTAAGCAAAATACAGTCACTTTGCACTTACCTATTCAAGTCTCTGGCTATACAGATTTCTACTCGTCCAAAGAACATGCCACCAATGTCGGAACCATGTTTAGAGATCCTAAGAATGCATTGCTTCCAAACTGGAGCGAACTTCCTGTGGGATATAATGGTCGTGCCAGCTCTGTGATTGTCAGTGGCAAAGATATTGTTCGACCTTCTGGGCAAATCAAATTACCTGATCAAGAACGCCCTGTTTTCTCTGCAACACGTAAACTCGATTTTGAATTAGAAACTGCCTTTATCGTTGGCAAAGCGACTGAATTGGGTGAGCCTATCGTGATTGCAGATGCTTGGGATCATATTTTTGGTATGGTTTTGCTCAATGACTGGTCGGCACGTGATATTCAACAATGGGAATACGTACCATTAGGCCCGTTTAACGCCAAGACTTTTGCAAGTGCAATTTCACCTTGGGTGGTGACCATGCAAGCACTGGAACCGTTTAAAGTCAAAGGTCCAGAACAACAACCTAAACCACTTTGCTATTTAGAAGAAAATATTGCCAACAGCTATGATATTCACCTCAGTATTGAGGTTCAAAGCCCTCTATCAACACAAGCTGATGTGATTTGCCAAACCAACTTTAAATATATGTATTGGTCTATGGCACAGCAACTCACCCACCACACAGTTGCAGGTTGTAATGTCCAAGTCGGTGACTTGATGGGTTCAGGCACAATTTCAGGTCCTACAGAAGATGCTTATGGTAGCTTACTTGAACTGACATGGAATACCACCAAACCGCTAACTCTCTCGAATGGAGAAAAACGTGGTTTCTTGCAAGATGGTGACCGTGTCGTGATGAAAGGCTACTGTGAAAAAGCAGGGATCCGTGTGGGCTTTGGTGAGGTTGCCAATCGCATTTTGCCAGCGCGCCAGTTTAGCTTCCATCAAACAGAAGACTTGAGCTATGAAACTGTATAGTTATTTTCGTAGCTCTGCGGCTTATCGGGTTCGGATTGCACTGAATCTCAAACAACTGAGTTATGAAATACAACCCGTGCATTTGGTCAAGAATGAGCAACTACTAGAGCTTTACCGAGCCGTTAATCCAAGCCAATGTGTTCCAACTTTAGTGGATGAAGATCAAAGCTTTTTACAGTCACTCAGTATCTTGGAATATCTTGAAGAACGTTATCCAGCAATTTCATTATTGCCTGAAAATATCGTCACGCGAAGTAAAGTACGTGCTTTTGCACAAGCGATCGCCTGCGATATTCATCCGTTAAATAATTTAAGAGTCTTAAAGTATTTACAAGATGATCTTGCTCTCAGTGACGAGCAAAAAAAACACTGGTACCAACACTGGATCCTAGAGGGTTTTAACAGCTTAGAAGCCCAACTACAAGATTCAAATGGGAAATTCTGTTTTGGTACACAACCGACATTTGCAGACTGTTGTTTGATTCCTCAAGTCTATAACGCCAAACGCTTTGAAATTGATTTAAGCACTTTTGCAAAGATTGAGTCGATTAGTCAACACTGTTTAACCCTTCCAGCCTTCTTCAATGCTGCTCCAGAACAACAACCTGATTGGGAATAAAGATAAAGGAGTTTTATCATGAGCTTTGCGATTAAAAAAATTCACCATGTGGCTTATCGTTGTAAAGATGCCAAAGAAACCGTGGAATGGTATAAAAAAATGCTCAATATGGATTTTATTTTGGCCTTTGCTGAAGACCATGTGCCTTCGACCAAAGCCTTTGATCCGTATATGCATTTGTTCTTAGATGCTGGGCAAGGAAATATATTGGCATTTTTTGAGCTGCCTACTCAACCAGATATGGGGCGTGACGAAAATACCCCTCAATGGGTTCAACACATCGCATTTGAAGTTGAAGACCTGAATACTCTACTGATTGCAAAAGAGCATCTCGAAGCACATGGCGTTAAAGTTCTTGGCATCACCAACCATGGCATTTTCCACTCGATTTATTTCTTTGATCCCAATGGTCACCGTTTAGAACTAACCTATAACGATGTGCATGCAGATGCAAAAATTGCACGAATTACCGAAGAAATGAAATTAGAAATGCTGGATGAGTGGAGTCGTACCAAACGCGCACCTCAGCATACTCATTTTTTGCATGAAGACGAGTTGGGAGCATAATCATACTCAATTGAATATGTCTAGGTGCCAAAGCCGACTTGGTATTTACTAAGTTTATTAATCGAATAATTCATGATTTGGTATCCTATATCTAGTTGAACATCATAATAAGCAGCTTTAATGGTACACAATGCTCGTTTTGCTGAAGCTTATATAAGCTTCAACTAACAACAGCAATCAGTATTTAAAATATTGCTGTTGGACAATGCTAGAACTCATCGGTATTGAAGCGTTGTAACTCCAATACCGATTTTTATCGGCTGAACTTTAATGGTCTAGATCTTTTGATGATGTACTGTTGTTTAACAAATAATATGTAACACCTCGAAAAACAATTGTATGCTTATAGCATTCGCCTATTTAAATCATTTAAAAAGATGATTTCTATTTTGTACAATGCTCAGGCACTATGTGTTAAATATGTAAATCAAATATCGACAGCAAATGAACACTGCTAAATCGTATGCAGATTAAGGGTTATTCAATGATTGAAGAAAAGTTGTCTGGTGGGGTTCAATCACTTGAGGTGGGCTTAGCCGTTCTCAATGCCCTTTTGGAGCATAACAAGCCGATTATTTTAAAAGAGCTGTCCAGTAAACTTGATATGCATCCAGCTAAGGTACATCGTTACCTTGTTAGTCTGATTCGCATGAATTATGCAAAACAACTTGAAGATGGTCAGTATGCGCTAGGGGATCAAGCTTGGCGATTGGGCTTAAACTGTATACAGCACACAGATGTTTTACAACTTGTTCAGCATCTTATTTATGAACTACAAAGTAAAATTGGTTGTGGTATTCAAATCAGCAAATGGTCACCTAAAGGCCCTTTAGTTGTACAGTCGATTGAATCAAATCATCCAATTTCCATTGTGACCAAAGTAGGTTCGATCATGCCCTTAGTCAATTCGGCTGCTGGGCGGGTTTTTGCCTCATATTTGCCTGAAGCAGTAATTAAACCATTAATGCACTCAGAATGGGAAAAAGTAGCACTCAATCATATTCAAATTAAACCAAACAATTGGGATGAATTTCTTGTTTTAAAAGAAAATACTTTACAACAAGGTATGGCGATTGCTCAAGGAGACTTACTTGTTGGCATCAATGCTGTGGGTTTACCTATTTTCAATGCGCATCTTGCAATGGAGTTTTGCATTGTTGCATTAGACAGTGAAATGTTTTTACCAGTCAACGCGGGCAGTGAAAAACTTGAACTATTTAAACGTGAAGTTGCTACGATAAATCAATACATACAAACACGTTAAGTTTTTAGCGAAAGATCGTGAAAAGCCAAGAATTTAATTCTTGGCTTTTCACTTTCAATACGATTTTGTTATTTGGCTTCTAACACACCACGGCGGATTTGGTCACGTTCGATTGATTCAAACAATGCCTTGAAGTTGCCTTCACCGAAACCATCGTCATCTTTACGCTGGATAAACTCAAAGAACACAGGACCAAGCATATTTTCAGAAAAAATTTGTAATAATAGTTTCTTCTGACCTTCTTTGGTATTGCCATCTAACAGAATACCACGCTTTTGCAGTTCTTCTGTCGGTTCACCATGATCAGGTAAACGATCTTTTAACATTTCATAATAAGTTTCAGGAGGCGCCGTCATAAATTTCAGCCCTAAACCTTTTAACTTATCCCATGTGGAAATTAAGTCATCGGTAATAAAAGCAATATGTTGAATTCCTTCACCATTAAAGTCAGCCAAAAACTCGGCGATTTGCCCATTGCCTTTGTCTGAGTCTTCATTCAAAGGAATACGAATCATCCCATCAGGTGCAGTCAGCGCCTTAGAGGTTAAACCCGTGTATTCACCTTTAATATCAAAGTAACGAATTTCTTGGAAGTTAAAGATTTTTTCATAGAAATTTGCCCAATAATCCATACGCCCTTTATAGACATTATGGGTTAAATGATCAATTTCATTTAAACCAGCACCACGTGGGTTGCGATTTTCGTCATCAAAGAATACAAAATCATTTTCATAAATATCACGATCGACCAAGAAAATTGGCATACCGCCTATGCCTTTAATCGCGGGGATATTTAATTCCATTGGTCCTGCTTGCGAATACATTGGCTCTGCGCCAAGTTCAATTGCATTTTTAAAAGCTTTGGCTGCATCACGTGTTCTAAATCCCATTGCACATGCTGATGGGCCATGTTCTTTAAAGAAGAATGATGCATAAGATTCAGGTTGATAATTCAAAATAATATTGATATTACCCTGACGCCATAAATAAACTTTTTTTGATTTATGTTTTGCGACTTTAGCAAAACCAATTGCTTCAAAGATTTGATCTAATCCATTTTCCGTCGAAACAAACTCAATAAAAGCAAAGCCACATAGTTCTAATGGGTTATCTAAAATATCCATCTAGTTTCCCTTATTTGAATAAATTCATCCGTTTTTTAATGCCGAGAAAAGCTCACAGGTATTTAGGTCAATCGACAAAATATTCTGATTTGAACTCTTCCTTTCCATAATTTAGTCCACGTAAAGCTCTAAGTTTAAGCTGCATTTACAGTGACGTTTAACACTAAATTTATCCTACAAGAAAGCTTTTATTTATGCAATACATAATCAAATTATGTTATGTGTAATTTTATTTCTTATTTTAATAAAGTCGAGCATACTATTTTTGTGCAAAATGTGCTTGAACTGACCTGTTTAAGTATCCATTTTAATCTGTGGAATTGCTTTGATTTGATCCGCAATTGCCTGTTGTTGGAAAAGAATAATCCAGAGCACATCATTCATTTTAATGTCTTGATCGTTTGAATCTTAAGGATAAACATCATTTATCGTACTTTAAATTTAGCTTATCTTTCATTAAAAAACGTGAACACCTTTAAAAAAATCTGCTGACTACCCCACCTATCTTTGCAAATCCTGCTCAACTTTAACTGGGCTGGTAAAATCATTTTGCATACAGACTCGCAAAGCTATTCCAATCGCAGCAATCACAATAATGCGGCTTCCAGTATCATCTTTCAATTATGTTAAAACCTATACAATTTCAAGGCAGATTTGCGCTGTAAAACTATTAAAGCGTTCAGGCTGATTTAAGCTCAAATATCCAGCTTCGTTTTTTCTTCGACGATAATTGTTTGATATTCCATTGTCTTTTCCTTTTAATCCATGATTTAAATTGTAATGTTCTATTCTGTTCAGTATTTATATTTAAAATATTTTAAAGGAAGAAATGGATTTACAATTTGCCAATTGTTTCATTCAGCCTCTATATTTTCTCAATTGTGTATGTCTTTTATTTAAACCATTTAAAGCTTTACTTTGATCGTGCTAGATTGCATCTCGATCTTTATTTTATTGATTGATTTATCTTTTATTTAGTTGCATTTAAAAGCGACAAAACGATGTAACTTGATGCCAATGCTTTTAATTAAATTTATGATATTTATATGAATTATCCATACACATTTACTCGGTTTTATTCATCTCATATTCACGTTATGATGGTTCTATAAACTTAGAATTGTAATAAATAATCATCTCAGCTTTTCGGTAAAATAAGGAAAATAGACATGGCTTATCAAAATATCCTCGTTCCAGTTGATGGTTCAGAAACTTCATTATCTGTTGTGAAACATGCAGTTGAGTTTGCAAAAGCATTTAACAGTAAAATCACGGTTGTGCAAGTGATGACTTTAGACCCTTATATTGCATCAGAATATTTGGCAAATGGTCAAAGCAATATGCTGATTGAACGGGCTCGTGAATTTATTCAAGCAAATATCAATGTAGCTAAAGATCAATTTGCTGCAGAAGGCGTTCAAGTTGAAACACGGTTACTCGAAGGCGAAAACATTGCGCATACTTTAAATCAAGCTGTACATGATTTAAAAGTTGATTTGGTCATTCTCAGCTCACATGGTCGTACGGGGCTAAAAAAAATTATTATGGGCAGTGTGGCGCAAAGTTTATTAACTGAATTGCAAATCCCAGTCTTAGTGATTAAATAATTTTTGTCATTCCTTTTATGATTCCTCACTACATCTGAAAGTGAGGAATTATGGTATCCATTGATATTTTTTTAAATTTATTTTGCCATCAATAACAACCACATCTTCAGCCAACAGCTTTATCGTCTGAATACACATACCTTTTTCGTCCAGTTTTTTTAAGCTGATTCGACCTTGTGAATTGACCACTCGATACCAAGGGATATTATGATCTTCAGGTAATTTTCCTAAGACACGCCCAACCAACCGTGCATGTTTGGGTAAGCCTGCAAATTTAGCCACTTGACCATAACTGGCTACTTTGCCTTTGGGGATTTGAATGATGACACTTAAGATCATCTGAGCGAGCTCATGATTTGACATTTTTCAGATCAATCAAGTAATAAAAAATAATATTCATAATCGTCTTGGCAAATAACATTAAATTGACTTTGAAAATAAGCTTTAAACATTTTAGGCAAATGTAATTTGACTGTACATAAACTAATCTTAAATCGTACATCAAATACAACAACAAGAGTATTCAAAGATGAAAGGAATCTTCAACAAACTGATTTTATCAACGGCATTGGCAATGGGTTCTGTGGTAACAGTTGGTATATCAACTGCAAGCTATGCTGCTCCAGCAATTGACATCCAAAGTGTGCTGCAACAAGAACGAGCGTGGGCTGGCATGGAAACCAAACGTGTAAAAGTAGGTGATATTGACTGGGCATATAGTGAAGGTGGGCCAGCAGGTAAACCGACGATCATGTTAGTTCATGGACTTGCAGGAAGTCGTGACAACTGGAATCGTGTTGCACGCTATTTAACCCCTTATTACCATGTAATAATTCCTGATCTTCCAGGTCAAGGTGACAGTAAGGTACCAAATGATTTTGATTATTCATTGCCTAATCTAACTGAAAAATTACGTCGTTTTGCCGAAGCGATTAAAGTAGACAATGGCTTAAACGTCGCAGGTCACTCTATGGGGGGATCTATTTCATTACTTTACGCAGCACAATACCCTGTCGATACTAAATCATTATTTCTGATTGATAGTGCGGGTGTGTTTAAATCAGCCAATACGCCTTATTTAAAAGATCCAACAACTTTACGCAACATGATTGTCAGTAAACCAGGCGATTTTGATCGTTTAATGAAAATCGCAACCAGCATGCCTCCTTTTATTCCTAAAGAATTAAAAGATGCCCAAGAAAAATTGATGATCAGCCAATCTGCAAACACAACCAAATTGGTTGAACAACTGATTGTCATGTCTAAATTATTTACCCCAGATTCATTTGCAATTGCAGCACGCTCTATTGACCAACCCGTATTGATTGCATGGGGAGACAAAGACCAAATTATCAATGTTGAAGCTGCGGCTGAACTCAAAGGCTTATTGAAAAATGCACAAGAGCCGATAATTCTCAAAGGAGTCGGGCATTTACCGATTTTAGAACAAGAGCAACTTTTGGTGAAACCTTACCTCGATTTCTTAGCCAAAAACGCAAAGTAACAGCTCTAATAAAAAAGCCAGTATTGTTACTGGCTTTTTTATGGCGCTAAACCTTTAAAAATATTTAATTTTTAGTCGCTCAGTTTTATACCTTAACTATTCATTTAGCTTAATGCGCTATGTTTAAAAGTTACCAGGATGTTCCAATCGCTTCATTTCCTGGGCTTTTTCAGGATGATGTACCGATGCCACACCATCTGCAGCTTTCTTGTCAACAAGCGCTTCAGGATTATAAATGGTAATGGTTTCATGTCCTTCGTTATCTTCCCCCACAATATATTTGATACCTTTACGATTCATTTTATTGCACATGCGCTGATACCAACCTTTAAAACCTTGTGTTTCTTCATTTGGGTTGTAATAAAATGCATTCATGACTGCTGGTAAACCCAGCCCACAGACCACACCTGAAAGTAATACACTAATGAAGGTATAACCAATTAAAATACTACTGTAATCACGTAGCTCAGGGACGTTTGCCACAGCAAGGATCAATGCAAGGGAAATTCCTCCACGAACCCCTCCCCACGAAAGAATAGCTAGACTACCGTTATAACTCTTTTTGCGAAATGATGGGAAAAATGCAAAAGCTAAGAAATTTGCAGCAAAACGAGAAAGATGCAATGCAAAGAATGCAAAAATACCGCCAAGAATCAGACTTGTGCTTAAGTCTAAAATAAAGATTTCTAGACCAATCAGTGTGAAGAGAAAAGAATTAATAATCCCTTCTACTGTATGCCAAAAATGATTAACCTCTCGAATCTCACGATCCTGTAAAATTTCTTTCCACTTATTACCTACGATTAAGCCCCCAATTACACAAGCAATTGGTGCCGATGCATGAGCAAATAATGCAACAAGATAAGAGCCACATGCCAATAACGCAGTTGTGAGAATCAATGATTCCATCTCATGCTTGCCACGTAATAAACGCAAGATTCCTAAACCAAAAGCCCAACCAATGATGACCGCAACCACAATTTCATATAAGAATGTTTGTAATGTTGCAACTAAACTAAAATGCTCACCTTCAAGGACATTTAATAAAGTCATGAAGACCGCGATACACATCGCATCATTAAATAAGGATTCACCTTCCAATTTAACAATGAGATGATGTGGCGCTCGTACTGAACTGAGAACACCTTTGATCCCAATCGGATCTGTTGCACCTAATGCTGAACCCAGTAATAATAAAACTAAAATTGGGACTGGATTACCAATCAAAAACTGAAAGCCAAAGACCAATCCTGCAAAAAATACAGCACAGAGCAGTAAGGCAATCGTTGCCAATATACTAATCGGCTTCCAATAAACTTTTAAATCTGAAACTTTAAATTTAAGCGCTGAAGATGTCAGAATGAAACAAATAACGCCATTGACTAAAAAATCATAAAAATCGACATGCCTTACAGCTTCTTCGATATTATGGATATTAATAGAGATAAATTGATTGCCATTAAGTAAACTGGCGCCCCATTGCAAAATAAAGACAAAAATTGCAGAGACAATGGGAACACCGATGGCTTGAGGGAAACCTAATATTCGCTTATTAAAAATTGTAGTCGCGATAGAAAGCGCAAAAATGACTGTAAAGACCTGAAGAAAGAAATAGTTACCCATCAGAAACCTGTTTAGATTTTTAATTTAAATGCACATCAAACACTCAATCATTTTTTTATAAAATATAAAATAAGAGACCATTTAACAATCTGGATAATTGTACAAAAAAAACTGAAATATGATGATTACTGGTTATATTTTTTAACATAAAAAATGCTTGAAAAAATTGATTCAGAAAAAAAGAGAACATGATGTTCCCTTTTTTAACGCAATACTGAGTAGCTATCTATTTAAAGGTATCACATGCATTGATATCACCAGAATTCATACCAATATTAAACCATTGCATACGTTGCTGGCTGGTACCATGGGTAAAGCTGTCTGGAACAACATAACCCCGTGCTTTTTTCTGCAAGTAATCATCGCCAATTTTTTCAGCTGCATCCATCGCTTCTTCAATATCACCCTGTTCTAAGAACTGAGTCCGTTGTTGAGTACGATTGGCCCAGACCCCAGCTAAACAGTCTGCTTGTAATTCTAGACGAACTGATAGTTGATTGCCCTGAGTTTCACTGGCACGCTGGCGTGCTTGCTGAACCTGAGATGATATTCCCAATAAATTCTGTACATGGTGCCCCACTTCATGCGCGATCACATAGGCTTGAGCAAAATCACCTGCTTCATCTTTAGCTGAAAGCTCAGATTGATTTTTTTCACCAGAAATACCCATCTGCTGGCGCATATCTTTAAAGAACTGGGTATCGATATACACCTTTTGGTCTGCTGGGCAATAAAATGGCCCCATCGCAGATTCAGCCGTACCACAACCCGATTGTATCGCACCACTAAACATCACCAGCTTAGGTGAAACATACTGTACACCTTGTTGTTGGAAAATTGGCTTCCAGGTATCTTCGGTATCTGCCAAAACCGTTTTAACAAAAGATGAGGTTTCCTGCTGTTCAGGGGTTAAATTCGTCGGTGCAGAATTTTGACTTACACCAGCCGAAGTCACCTGTTTAGTCGCTTGATAGGCTTGCTGTGGGTCAACACCAAAGAATTTCCATGCAACAAAAGCGACGATTAAGCCTAGTACACTAATCCCACCCGCTTTTACGCCACCACCACCACGGCGATCTTCGACATTATCACTTTCTCTACGTCCTTTCCAACGCATAGATCGGTCCTTTTATTTTATATTGGCTATCATTTAGAATGTGCTTTGCATTTATGCAGTAGTTGATTTTCCACGAACTTTTTGAATAAGTCCAACAACCAATACCACAGCTAAGCCGGCTACGATACCAATCAGTAAATTGATTAACGTTGGCGTTAATGCACCAATAACACTACCAACGTTTGGAATATGTTGAATATGATCAACGGCTTCTTCTGACCAATGATGCAAAGTTGAAACAGCATGGGTGATGATCCCCCCACCGACCAGGAACATTGCAATGGTTCCAACAATTGTTAAAGTCTTCATTAACTTTGGTGCAAATACCAGTAAACCACGGCCAATGCTTTGTTTAACATTTGATGTTTGTTGGGTTAAATACAAACCTAAATCATCAATCTTTACAATCATGGCGACAAAGCCATAGACACCGACGGTCATTAAAATTGCGATGACAGATAGCACCATCACTTTGGTACCAAATGTTGCAGCCGCAACAGTGCCTAAAGAAATCACCACAATTTCAGCAGAGAGAATAAAGTCTGTACGTATTGCGCCTTTAATTTTATCTTTTTCAAATGTGGCTAAATCAGTTTCAATTTGTTCAAATTCCTCTTGCGCAGCTTCACCTGTTTTGGCTTTTTTATGCTGCAAACTATGTAGAACTTTTTCAACACCTTCATAGCAAAGAAACAGACCACCAATCATCAACAATGGGTTAATCAACCATGGTGCAACTACACTGATCAACAAAGCCAAAGGTACTAAAATTAATTTATTGATAAATGAGCCTTTCGCGACACCCCAAACCACAGGAAGTTCACGCTCTGCTCTTACACCACTCACTTGTTGTGCGTTCAGTGCTAAATCATCACCTAAAACACCCGCAGTTTTTTTAGCCGCCATTTTACTCATGACTGCAACATCATCGAGTACCGCTGCGATATCATCTAATAATATTAATAGACTACTTGCCATTTTTTATCCAAAATTTTAGTTATCCTGTCATTTTAAAGTGAAAATTCATTTTTCTATATAAAATTTTGTAGATTTTCACATTTATTGATAAAAATTGGTTCTACACCATTTTTCGCTGACATTAAAATAAATTATCTCGTACAATAGTGCCCATTCATAAAACACGACTGTCTATATAAAGACTTTGGAAGCGATAATGACGAATCAAGATAATCGTCCTGTGATTTTGACAGGCGACCGTCCTACTGGACAACTACATTTGGGACATTTTGTAGGTTCTTTGCGCTCACGAGTAGGCTTACAAGATTCTCATCATCAACACCTCCTTCTCGCAGATGCTCAAGCTTTAACAGATAATGCGGATAACTTTGAAAAAGTTCGTCGTAATATTCTTGAAGTAGCAACAGACTATTTAGCAGTCGGCATTGACCCAACAAAAACTACAATCTGTGTTCAATCTTGTTTACCCGCGTTGAATGAACTCACCATGTTGTATTTAAACTTTGTGACGGTTTCACGTTTAGAACGTAACCCAACCATCAAAGCTGAAATTCAATTACGTGGTTTTGAGCGTGACATTCCAGCTGGTTTTCTTTGCTACCCTGTTGCACAAGCTGCCGATATTACTGCATTTAAAGCCACTGTCGTGCCAGTTGGCGAAGACCAAATTCCAATGATCGAACAGACCAATGAAATTGTTCGGCGTTTAAACCGTCAAATTGGACAAGAGGTTTTACCAGAGTGTAAAGCGCTTTTATCTAACATGAGCCGTTTACCTGGCTTCGATGGTAAAGCAAAAATGTCGAAATCATTGGGCAATACCATTGTATTAGATGCAACCGATAAAGACATCAAAAAAGCAGTCAATGCAATGTATACCGACCCAAACCATCTGCGTATTGAAGATCCTGGTCAGGTTGAAGGAAATATTGTATTTACCTATTTAGATGCTTTTGATCCAAATAAAGAAGAAGTTGAAGAACTTAAAGCACATTATCGTCGTGGTGGTTTAGGTGACGGTACTGTGAAAAAACGTCTTGAAGGTGTGTTAAAAGAGTTGATTACACCAATTCGTGAACGTCGTATGGAACTTGCCAAAGATCCAGATTACATCATGGATATCTTAAAAACTGGTACGGAAAAATGCCGTATCATCACTCAAGATACTTTAGATGAAATTAAAAATGGTTTAGGCGTATTTCATTTCTAAAATGCCCTGATTGTCTAAGCAAAAAAAAGCCACTGAATTCAGTGGCTTTTTTTACAACATCTTTTATAACATCATAAATTAATTTTTATGACGCATATGTGGGAATAAGATCACATCACGGATACTTGCTGCATTGGCAAATAACATCACCAAACGATCGATACCAATACCTTCACCTGCTGTAGGAGGTAAACCGTATTCTAATGCTTCAATAAAGTCAGCATCGAAATGCATTGCTTCATCATCGCCCGCATCTTTTTCAGCAACTTGCGCTTGGAAGCGTTCAGCTTGGTCAATTGGATCATTTAATTCCGAGAAACCATTTGCCAACTCACGACCACCGATAAAGAATTCGAAACGGTCAGTGATATGCGGATTATCATCATTTCGGCGCGCTAACGGGGAAGTTTCCGCAGGATATTCTGTGATAAATGTCGGCTGACGTAATTGAGTTTCAACAGTTTCTTCAAATACGATCGTTTGTAATCGACCTAAACCAAAACCTGGTTTAACTTGCTCTTTTAACTCTTCACGAATAAATGTTGCCAAGAATTCACGATCCGAAACATTTTCAGCAGTGAAATTTGGGTTATGCTCAAGAATCGCATCAAACATCGAGATTTTCTTAAATGGGCCTTTGAAGCTATACACTTCTTCACCATAAGGAACATCCGTTGAGCCCAAGATGTCGATTGCTAATTTTTCTAGCATACCTTCAGTCAAAGCCATAAGATCTTTGTAATCAGCATAAGCTTGATAGAATTCAATCATCGTAAATTCAGGGTTATGACGCGTTGAAACACCTTCGTTACGGAAGTTACGGTTAATTTCAAATACACGCTCAAATCCACCAACAACCAAACGTTTTAAGTAAAGCTCAGGTGCAATACGCAAGAATAATGGCATATCTAATGCATTATGATGTGTTTCAAATGGACGCGCTGACGCACCACCTGGAATCACATGCATCATCGGAGTTTCAACTTCCATAAAACGTTCATTAATGAGATAGTTGCGAATACCAGACACAACTTTTGCACGAATTTCAAAAGTTTTACGTGTTTCTTCATTCACAATTAAGTCTAAATAACGTTTACGGTATTTTACTTCTGTGTCATTCAAACCATGAAACTTGTCTGGAAGTGGACGAAGAGATTTCGTCAATAATTCAAAATGTTCAATATGAACATATAAATCACCTTTGCCAGAACGACCGATATAACCTTGTACAGCAATAATATCACCAAGATCTAGACTTTTTACAGTTTCTAAAACTTCTGGTGCAAGCTCTTTGCGTGGCACATATAATTGAATACGGCCCGTCATGTCTTGAATCACGATAAATGAACCACGATTCAACATCACACGACCCGCTACAGATACGTGAACTTGCTCGCCTGCTTCGATTTGTTCTTTAGATTGATCTGCAAATTGTTCTTGTAGATCTTGCGCATAATGCTCACGTTTAAATGTGTTTGGCCATGCGCTAACACCTGTTTCCTTGGCGTGATCTTGAATTTGCTTTAACTTGGCATGACGCTGTGCAATTAAATCGTTTTCGGAAATGTGTTGTTCAGAAGTCGATTGAGCGTTATGTTGCGTCATCTCTGCCTCGATTATATTAAAAAACGGAAGTTGCATAGCATAGCAGATTTACAACATAATGCGTATGAATATAACTCTACGAACCATTTAAAAATTAAAAATCATGAGTAAATACTGGCAAAGATTCGCCCAAAGTATCATTCTTTTCAATGTTTTGTCATTTTCAACTGTAGTTGGAGCCGAGCAAATCATTGTTATGAGCAATACTCAAAAAGATCTTCCCATAAAAATTGAAAGTACCAATCTCAATAATCAAGATTATATTTGGCAATTAGAAATCACTCCAAATCGAACTAGTCTGCAAAGCCAAGTCAAATTAATGAATCCACACCTCACTCAAAAAGCACTCAATTTAAGGGCTTTAGAACTGGCAAAAAAACTCACTCTAGATCAATTACCACAGGTCACTAATGATTTTAAAAATAAAGCGCTTAATTTTGATGAGTAAAACATCGTAAAAACAAAATAATATTATGGAAAATACATTCTGTTTATTAAATTTCCCACCACCGTCCAATACGCCATAAAACCTAACTTCTCACAACTACAAAGCGCTTTAGAACCTTTTTGTACTCAAAGTAAGACGCCATCTCAGAATAAAATTAAATTTGATCAACAAGGTAATATCTTGCTCTCAGCAAAATTTTTAGTAGAGGCACAAGGGCAAATCCTTAATATCCGCTACCCCCCCTTTAATTCACGAACATATGAAATCAATACTCCAACCATTACTAGAAAAAATTCGCTTCCAACCACGTAATGAAAATGGTGTGGCAAAATCATTTTCTATTGAACAACCACTGATCATTCAATGCCATTAAATAATGAGAAAAAACATTAGGGCTAAGCTACGCAGTAAGCGCAAAGTTTCTCAATGGTTTTGTTCAGCCAATGATTTGACTATGGCAAACCCTTGCTGGAAAGCACGATCCATCATGTCCTTATATTCCTCAGAGGTTTCTATTTCAGCAGACAATGTGGTTGTTGCATCCTGATCATTTAAGAAATATTTTTCTAAAGAGCCACTCCAACTTTCAACATCTTCACTTGTTGAATCTAAAACACCATTTTTCAAAACACCCAAATGTTTAAATACCACTTTTTTAAACTGCTCCAACTCTACAATGGTGGCGACCATGCCATTGCCACTGGCATCTTGAAATAAGGTTTCCCCGCCAACTTTCCAGTCAGACTGCATCTGCGAAGTTTCAGAAAATGGTTGGGTCCATTTTGAATAAGTATGCGTATCCCAAAGGATATTCCATACTGTTTGTGCATTCGCTTGAATGACAATGTCGTAGCTTAAAGTAATCATTTGTTTCTCTTATTTTATTAATCCAATCTATAGCTTAGTACAATAAAAACCCAGAATGATTAATTTTTGTTAATAAAAATCCATAACCTAAAAAATTTAAACCTAAACATTCAATATGTTAAACAATAAATAACAAGCATATTGATCTGTTACATAATACTCTTAGACCAAAATCTAAGTTTTTAAAAAAGTGCAGCTAAGTAGAATATTTGAATATAAAAATAGTTAGATGGAAAATTTTAAATCCGTTGATAACTTTTTCTAGCTTTATTCAATTTCTACCTTTGCTCAATAAAGAAAGACCATATGAAAACGATAACAATGAAGAATATCCATTCTAAAATTTTATTTTTACATGGACTAGATTCTTCCAAAGAATCGACAAAATTCCATGCAATAAATGCTGAAAAAAAATACTGCATTGATGTGGATTACCGTAACCTTAACTACAAAACGGTTGAATGTTTCTATCAAGATATTATTGAAAAAATTAAACCCGATTTATTGGTAGGTCATAGTTTAGGGGGATATTGGGCATTAAAAATGTCACAACAACATCGAATTCCTGCAATCATTGCAAATCCAAGCTTAGATCCAGATTTCCGTGAGGATTATGTAGCGATTGATGAACATGATTTAGACCATGATATACCACAGATTGCTTATCTGGAGCTTGGTGATGAGGTTTTAGATATGTATAAAGTAGTTGAGCAACTAGAATCCTATATGCAGATTGAAGCTGTTGAAGGTGGACATCATCGTTTAGTCCAACCTGAAAACTTAAATCATTTAATTGAATATATGGAACAAACCTTTATTGCTTGAAAAAAATCAGCAAAGCACAAATTGGCGTACTTGGCATAAAAAAGCCTTGTATTTACAAGGCTTTTCCCACGACGAGACAGACAAACAAAATGATTTAAGTATTCAATGACAAAAATTGAGTTCGAAAACTTAACCTGTTATTGCCTTTAAGCAACCGCTTGTTCAACTGGCTTTGAATGCTCATCAAGCACTGACCAAATCTTTAAATCAAGATCTTTATGTAAATCAGTTAGATTAAGAAAAACACTCGCACCCAATACGGTGTGTTGACATTTATGCATCAATTCATTGACTGCTTTTAAAGTACCACCTGTAGCCAATACATCATCTACAATAATCACTTTCTGTGCTTTGATATCAGCTGACATTTCCAAGCGATCTAAACCATATTCTAAGCTATAGCCTACACCAATCACTGGGGGTGGTAACTTACCTGCTTTACGAACCAGTAATAAACCTTTGCCCGTACGCTGTGCCAATAAGCTTGCTAAAACAAAACCTCGCGCCTCAACTGCAACAAAACTATCCACTGCATTTAATTGTTTTACTGGAATACTTGCAATCAATGCATCGGTTAACTCCACAAGATTGTTCATAAACAATGGGGTTAAATCATAAAAACAAATACCTGGTTTTGGAAAATTCGGGACAGCACGGATATTTGACCACAAAGCAGTAGATATGTTGATCATAGGGAGAGATTTAAAAAATAAATAATATGCGAATTTTAACGTTTTTTAGTCAAAATAGACAGCAGTTCGCTATCTACCCTCTATTGAAATCACCCTAAGTTATTGAATTTATTAAGTCCATTTTCACACAAAATAATGGCTATATAACATACTGACTCTAGCTTAATATTATTGTCTAAAATATTCATCTAACCTTGGTCTAAATACAAAAAATTTAAACATTTATAGCAGTACTCATCCCTTGTAGCGACACGATTATAATTAAAATTGTCTGACAAAGTTGGCATAATAAACATCGCTTTTGTCCTGAGCTGCCATTCAGCTTTGAGATTAGTTAGATAAACTCCGATATTTACTTTACTTTAGATACAGAACTGCGTAAGAATTTAGAGGAATATGTACACATTTTATTTGCATATTATTTGAGTCAAGCAGCAGAAGGAATTTAACTGACAGAAAAAACATAACATCTGTCAGATATCGGAGAATCAGATGAAGAAATATCAATGCATCGTTTGTGGTTGGATTTATGACGAAGCAGAAGGTTGGCCACAAGATGGCATCGCAGCAGGTACCAAGTGGGAAGATATTCCTGATGACTGGACATGCCCAGACTGCGGTGTTTCTAAAGCAGACTTTGAAATGGTCGAAATCTAAGATATTGCGTAAAGACCATGTTCACATGGTCTTTTTACATTTATTTTCAATAATACAAAATTACTCAATTCACCGCTAAATTTGAAACAGGTATGGAGAAAGATATGCAACCGATTATCATCATAGGTTCTGGCATGGCGGGTTATACCCTTGCAAGAGAATTTCGTAAGTTAAACACCGAACAGGAATTGGTGATGATTTGCGCAGATGATGCGGTGAATTATGCAAAACCGACCCTATCTAATGCATTGGTTGGGAAAAAAGCACCTGAACAAATTGGTTTAGGCGATGCTGAAAAG
This sequence comes from Acinetobacter legionensis, assembly GCF_048551735.1. Lineage (NCBI taxonomy): Bacteria > Pseudomonadati > Pseudomonadota > Gammaproteobacteria > Moraxellales > Moraxellaceae > Acinetobacter > Acinetobacter legionensis. The sequence continues at coordinate 17,301 of NZ_JBIMBV010000005.1, read as the reverse complement.
ATGAGCACCCAACTGAACATGCGGATTGAAAAAGAGACATGGGTTAAAAATATTGATGTAGAGAAACATGAATTAACCCTTGAAAAAGATGGACAATCTTCAACTCAAGGCTACTCAAAACTTATTCTTGCCGTGGGCGCAAATCCGATTCGATTAGCGATTGCTGGTGATGGGAGTGATGATATTCATGTGGTTAACTCACTAATTGACTATCGAGCATTCCGTGAAACTTTAGACAATTGCAGCACGGGTGAATGTGGCAACAAACGTGTGGTGATTTTAGGCGCGGGCTTAATTGGTTGTGAATTTGCCAATGACTTACAAAATACTGGGCATCAGGTTACGGTGATCGACTTAGCACCACAACCTTTAGGGCGTTTATTGCCTAATCATGTTGCACAAGCATTTAAAGACAATCTTGAACAATCAGGAATTAAATTTGCCTTGGGTACCACTGTAGAAAAAGTTTCTAAATCTGAGCGTGGTTATATCGTTTCATTGGCCAGTGGTCAATCCTTGCTCGCGGATGTTGTGCTTTCTGCAATTGGCTTACAACCTAATATTGCCTTGGCTAAAGCTACGGAAATCAACACCAGTCGTGGTGTCATTACCAACACCTTGCTCGAAACCAGTCAAGCAGATATTTTTGCCATCGGTGACTGTGCCGAAGTGAATGGAACACTCTTGCCATTTGTCATGCCAATCATGCAACAAGCGCGTGCATTAGCCAAAACCTTGAGTGGACAAACCACCACTGTACACTACCCTGCAATGCCAGTCGCGGTGAAAACCCCAGCTGCACCTTTGACTGTACTTCCAGCTCCAATTGATGTAGATGTTACATGGGAGAATGAAGAGTTTGAAGATGGGATGTTATCTAAAGCAACAGATGCTGAAGGTACCTTACGTGGTTTTGTATTGTTAGGTGCAACTGCTGGAAAACAGCGTTTAACTTTAACAAAACTGGTTCCAGACTTGATTCCTACATCCGTTTAAGGTTTTAATAGCAAGGATATTTTTTAATCAAAGAATATCCTTGCTTAGGAAAATAAAAATGAATAGCGCACTTCAATTTCAAGTTTCACCTTATGCCTCGTTCATGAATGAAACCAAAGTCGACTTAGGTAATGGTATTCAGCTTCATGTTGAAACTGGTGGAAATCCACAACACCCGACCATTCTGTTGATTATGGGTTTGGGTGCGCAAATGTTATTTTGGCCTGATTTTTTTTGTAAATCACTGATTGATCAAGGCTTTCATGTGATCCGCTTTGATAATCGTGATATTGGCTTATCTTCAAAAATTCGCCACCAAGGTCCACGTTTAAACTCTTATAAGCTGATGGGTCGCTTTGCTTTGGGCTTACCAAATGACGGCGCGCCTTATAACTTATTTGATATGGCGGATGATGTTGCATTATTGATTGATCGTTTAGGCATTGAAAAACCACATATTTTGGGTGCTTCAATGGGGGGGATGATTTCTCAAATTTTAGCAGCAAAATATCCTGAAAAAATTGATAAAGTCGGCTTACTCTTTACCAGTAATAATCAACCTTTGCTACCTCCACCATTTCCAAAACAACTCTTTAGTCTTATCGGTAAACCTGAATCACGTGATGAAGAAGGGATTGTGAATCATTCCTTGAAAGTTTTTCATATGATTGGTTCACCTGGTTATATCAACCAAGTTGAAGCAATTCAAACTGCTCGTAAATTATATCGTCGTAGTTATCACCCAGCGGGTGTACTTCAACAGTTTTTAGCAATATTATGTACAGGTTCCTTACTTAAATTGGATAAGCAGATCAAAAAGCCAACTTTAGTGTTACATGGCTCTAAAGATCGGTTACTACCTCCAAGTCATGGTAAGGCAGTTGCTAAAGCAATTTCAGGCGCTAAATTTGAATTAATTGAGGGAATGGGGCATGATATCCCACCGCATTTTGTTCCTCAACTTAGCGGGTTATTTGCACATCATTTTAAATCATAAGCATTAGGACACTATGGCTGCATTACCATCCCTAAGACAGTTGTCATATTTAGTGACACTGTCTGAGACGCTGCACTTCACTGAAGCAGCGCGCCGTTCGTTTGTAACTCAATCTACTTTATCTGGTGGAATCATGGAGTTAGAACGTTTATTGGGTGGCGTACTCGTAGAACGTGATCGCCAAAACGTACGTTTAACTCCTCTAGGTGAGCAAGTTGTTGCCCGAGCCCGTGTTCTACTCGCCGATGCTCAGGACTTGATGCGGTTAAGTCGAGAAATGAGTGAACCGTTAACTGGTGATTTGCATTTAGGGATTATTCCAACCATCGCCCCTTTCATTTTGTCGCAGCTTTTGGAAGAAGTGCATAAACAACTTCCAAAAATTCAGTTGCATCTGCATGAAGCACAAAGTGAAAAAATTGTTGAAAAACTTGAGCATGGCAATCTAGATGTGATCATGCTGGCTTTACCATTCGACACACGTGGTTTGAAAGTTGCTGAAATTGCGAAAGAAGATTTATTCTTAGTCTGCAATAAAGCAGATCAAAATGCGATGAATGCAAGAAGCTTAGATGATTTAGATCTTTCTCATCTCATGCTCCTTGAAGAAGGTCATTGCTTACGTGATCATACCTTAAGTGTTTGCCCAATCGGTGAGCGTAAAAATGATCACCGTTTAAAAGCAAGCTCATTGCCAACTTTAGTGGAAATGGTCAGTTCAAACTTAGGCTATACACTGCTTCCTGAGATTGCAATTCATGCACATATGCTGAAAAACAATGATCAGATTGTGGTTAAACCTATTGAGAATGCGCCTTCACGCACTTTGGCTTTGGTTACACGTAAAAGTACACCGCTACAAAGTGAATTTGATGTGTTGGTACAAATTCTTCAAAAAATCACGCCAAATTTACGTTAATTTTCCAATACTGAAAAGGAGTCATGATTGACTCCTTTTTTATTGAAGATCTAAAAAGTCTATAGATCACCTCAGCATAAGCAAAATTAAAACGATCTTGTTTTTACTAGATCAAGAATGATAATATTTGAGCAGTACAAAATACTCGCTTATTTTTGTATGTATTGTTACGATGAAAATCGCGAAAAATCGACCTATCCTCAGCTTGTTTTAAAAAGCATGCATCCATCTCGTCGACACATATCCAATCCTTTGCATTGGTCAGCGTTCCACAGGGCTTGAATCTTCCAAGCATCGTTAACAGGTTTTCACAGTTTTCTGTGCCTGAATTTTCGATAGGACGCGTATGAACCGACCTTTATATATTATTTTTTCAACGATTGTCTTAGATGCAATTGGCATTGGCATCGTATTCCCTCTGTTTCCCTCACTACTGAAAGACCTAAGCCATCAGCATAACGTTGCCTTGTTAATGGGGGTTTTCCTAAGCCTGTATGCGCTTATGCAATTTATGTTCTCCCCGATCTTAGGTGCTTTGAGTGACCGCATTGGTCGAAGACCTGTTTTGCTGATTTCACTTGCGGGTTCTGCAATCAACTATTTTTTTCTTGCTTGCTCACCCTCTCTTATCTTGCTGTTCATTGGACGAATCATTGCTGGAATAAGTAGTGCCAATATGTCCGTGGCTTCAGCCTATATCGTTGATACCACGTCAGAAGAAAATCGAGCAAAATACTTCGGTTTAATGAGTGCCATGTTTGGTATAGGATTTATTCTCGGTCCTATCCTCGGTGGATTATTGGGCGGGTATTGGTTACGGCTACCTTTTTTCGTTGCGGCAATTTTAACAACAGTTAACTTGCTTATCGCATTCTGGCTACTCCCTGAATCCCAAAGCAACAATCCTTTACCCACCATTTCTCGACCTGCGATTTCTTTACTTTCCAGTTTAGAAATGAATCCATTTAAAAGTCTTAGTTTTATCCTTGCTCAAAAAAAAATACTGCCCATTTTACTGATATTTTTTCTGTTTAGCGCCTGCGGTGAAGCTTATGGTGTCTGCTGGGCACTTTGGGGACATGATACCTTTAAATGGAATACATTTTGGGTTGGTCTTTCTTTAGGCACTTTTGGTTTATGCCAAGTACTGGTTCAGTCATTTATACCTCAACATGCCGTCCGATATTTTGGTGAAAGAAATACCGTGCTGATTGGTCTGGCATGTATATGTATGGCATTAATCATCATGGCTTTTACCCAACACGCTTGGATCATTTTTGCAATCATGCCGATCTTTGCCCTAGGAAGTATTGGTACTCCTGCACTACAAGCTGTTGTTTCACAAAAAATCCCAGCTGCACAGCAAGGACAGTTTCAAGGTGTTATCACCTCAACCATTAGTCTAGCCTCGATTATTGCCCCCTTATTGTTTTCTACACTTTACTTTCATTTCCAAACACGATGGACTGGCGCTATATGGTTGGTTGTCGCGATGATTTATTTAATTGCACTACCTGCAATTTTATCGAGTTTAAAACCACAACAGCTTAAGTCATCCTAGTATTTAAGAACTTCAATGCTTTATTAGAAGCGTTGATTGCTGATTTAAAAAAGCTTAAATCTAAAATAACCAAGTCATTCAATTTCATTAAAATCTGACTGACTGATACAAAAAAGCCCGATTAATTTTAATCGGGCTTAAGACAATCAGATTATCTTGGCTTAACCATTTACAAAGTGCTCAAGCAAAGTTTGTTGAGCATTGTAAATTGCCTCGCCTTCTTTAGGTTGCACACGAGTCCAAGTCCCATCGCCTTGCAATAGCCAAGCGCGGATATTGTCTTTTAAGTAATTGACTAAACCTTGCTGGTAAATGCGTTTTTTTAATGCTGGATCTTCGATCGGGAAGCACACTTCTACACGATTAAATAAATTACGATCCATCCAGTCTGCACTGGAACAGTATATACGTGGATTGCCATTATTTCCGAAATAATAGACACGGGTATGTTCTAAGAAACGCCCGACAATTGAACGAACTCGAATATTTTCAGACAGATTTGGTAACCCTGGACGTAAACAGCAAATTGAGCGAATAATCAGATCAATTTGTACCCCTGCTTGCGAAGCTTCATATAATTTATTGATCAATTGAACTTCAGTTAACGCGTTAACTTTAACAATAATTTGTGCAGGCTTGCCCGCTTTGGCATTGGCAATTTCATCATCAATAAAAGCAATTAACTGAGCATGAAGAGTAAACGGCGCATGTAACAGTTTTTTCAACTTTGCCATTTTCCCCATACCAGTCAATTCTTGAAAAATACGATGTACATCTTCGCAGAGCTCTTTATCTGTAGTGAGCAAACCATAATCGGTATAAATACGAGCATTTGTTGCATGGTAGTTACCCGTACCCAAATGTACATAACGTACTAACTTATTATTTTCACGGCGTACCACCAAGATCATTTTGGCGTGCGTTTTATAGCCCACGATGCCATAAACCACAACAGCACCCGCCTCTTGTAATACATTGGCAACAGCGATATTTGATTCTTCATCAAAACGCGCCCGTAACTCAATCACAGCAGTGACTTCTTTACCATTACGTGCCGCTTCTGCAAGTACCTGAACAATTTCAGAGTCAGCACCACTACGATATAAGGTTTGTTTGATCGCTAGCACTTGGGGATCACGTGCAGCTTCACGCAATAAGTTAATAACTGGTGCAAATGATTCAAATGGATGGTGTAAGAGAATGTCTTGTTTTTGCATTGCTGAAAAAATATTTTCAGACTTTTTCAATACTTTTGGAATCGCGGGTACATGCGAATCATAACGCATATGTGGACGTTTAAAATTTGACACAAGACGTGCCAGATTTACTGGCCCATCCACTTTATAAAGTTGTTCTTGTTCTAGATCAAATTCTTCAAGCAAGTATTCATAAATATGTTTTGGACAGTTTTCTGTCACTTCTAAACGTACTGCACGGCCAAAACGACGTGAACTCAATTCGCCTTTCAATGCTTTGGCTAAGTCTTCTACATCTTCATTCAGCGCCAAATCAGCATTACGTGTGACACGGAACTGATAACAACCTGTAGCTGTCATCCCAGGGAACAAATCCGATACATGCTCATGAATAATCGCAGACAACATCACAAAATGTTCTTTACCGCCTGTAAGCTCATCAGGTAAACGCACTACACGAGGAAGCGAACGTGGTGCTGGTACAACTGCTAAATCAATTTGTCGACCAAATGCGTCTTTCCCTTCTAGAGTCACAATAAAGTTTAAGCTTTTATTGACCAGTCGTGGGAATGGATGTGCAGGATCAAGGCTAATTGGGGTAAGTACTGGTGCAACTTGTTCTTGGAAATATTTTTTAATCCACACAGATTGTGCAGGCGTTAACTCACCACGACGTAAAAAACAAATGTCTTCTTCACGTAACTTAGGAAAAATTTCTTCATTAAGAATACGGTACTGACGCTCAATCGCTTCATGTGCAGTTTTAGAGATTTGGTCTAAAACTTGTTTTGGCGTCAAACCATCTGGTGAACGACTTTCATTCCCTAAAGTTAATTGCTCCATCATTCCTGCAACACGGATTTCAAAAAATTCATCCATATTACGAGAAAAGATCAACAAGAAATTCATACGTTCAAGCAAGGGGTGTAAAGGATCAACGGCTTGCTCTAAAACACGTAAATGGAAATCTAAAATTGAAAGCTCACGATTTATATATCGTTCATTATAAGAATATTCTGTAGGCGTTGTTGTCGTCACTGCGGTATTCATGCAATAAACCTGCATCAAAAAAATGTCTTAATTCTAGTATGCTTCAAATTTGTGACAATTTCATAAAAAAAGCACATCAATTTGTGCTTTTTTAAATTCATTTATTTAGTGTCAATCTGGAATACGGGTATAACGCATATACTTCAAAACCAAACGCTTACGGTATTGAAGCTTAGAATCATCACGATTTTTTTGATAATACTTCGGATTGGTTAAAATCACCGCTAAAAATGCGGCCTGCTCACGACTTAAACTTGCCGCACTCTTAGAAAAGTAATGTTGTGATGCAGCTTCAACACCATAGATATGATCACCAAATTCAACAGAGTTCATATAGACTTCTAAAATGCGCTGTTTAGTCCACATCCGCTCCATCATGGTGGTGGCAATCGCTTCCTGACCTTTGCGGATAAATGAGCGACGATTATAGAAGAATAAATTTTTAGCCAATTGTTGAGAAATCGTTGAACCACCAGCGACTACTTTGTCTTTTTTTAGATTACGTTGTAGTGCATTTTCAATACCATCCCAGTCGAAACCATGATGATCGAGAAATTTAGCATCTTCAGCAGCGACAATTGCATGTTTAAAGTTATCACTAATCTTGTCATAGTCGCGCCATTGATGTTGAATCGGCTCAAAATCAGACAGATATGTCCAACGCATAAACATGGTGGTTTCTACATCATGGGTACGCCAATAAATTAAACTTGAGAAAATCCATAGCTGAATCATGATCAAAATACTGACCACAATTAACAAAGCACGAACAATAAAAGCTTTCATGTCAGCTGCTTACTCCGAAAATTCTGACGTTTCATGTTAAGCTGAATCTATCTATAAAAAGCTAAGCAATAGCATGTCTAAATATCAAGATCTTTCAACTTATAGCCAACCCAATTCTATTGGTAAAATAACCTTATTGCTGATTGTCATCAATGTCGGTTTATTTGCCATCCAAGTCTTATCAGGTGTCAATATTACTGACCCGACAACATTGGACGCGTTGCGTTGGGGTGCTGATTATGCACCTTTAACCTTCTTAGAGGAACCATATCGCTTATTCAGCAGTATGTTTTTTCACTTCGGTATCCTGCATCTAATGATGAATATGTGGGCACTGTATATTTTTGGTGATGTTGCTGAAAAAACTTTAGGAAAGTTTTATTTCCTTGGACTTTATATCCTTGCTGGACTCATGGGAAGTTTATTAAGTGGTTATTTGGATATTCGAAATAGCTACGAACTGCTGCAAAATTTTGATCAAAAACTCTTTCCTCATGTATCTGCAGGTGCATCGGGTGCTGTAATGGGACTTGGTGGTGCACTGACACTACTATCGTTGTTCCCACCTACCCCGAATCAAAGATTCATTTTAGATAAAAGATCACTTTTAACCGTACTTGCGGTCAACTTAGCTTTTGGCTTTTTAGCCTCTGGAATTAACAATGCTGCCCATATCGGTGGGATGTTAATGGGTGCGGTCATGGCTTTGGCTTGGTATGCAACACAGCGTGCCAAAATGGGTAAAGCTGCCAATATTATCATTGTGATTTTAGGGATTGCAGCAACCTATGGCGTTTATCTCTATTGCCAGCATCTCGTTGGACCACTTAGCCCACTTTGGCAACAAGCCATTGCACAAATGCGTGAGCAATTAAACTTTTAATCTCTAAAATAGCTTGTCTATGCCGTAATAAAACATTACAGAGTACACTGAATTCAAGAAGCATAAAAAATGGCGACCTAGTAGGTTGCCATTTTTTAATTTACTGTCTTCACTGGGCAGCCTTTTAAAGGCTCAACTGAGATTAAACAGTCAAATAAAACCACTTAAACAAAGCGGTTTAATTCAACTCTCTTAGACTTTGCAATGGTGGGATTTCAGATAAATAGCTCAATCGGTAACGTCCAATCAATGCGCACAACACTGCCATCGAAATTGGTAAAATCAACCAAATTTCCCAATGTAATTGCACCACCATTTCCATACGATAACTGGCAACTGCACTAATCACCTCTGCAAAGAAACAGGAAACAATCCCCGCCAATAATCCAATAAAACCGATTTCAAAACTCATCATATTTTTTAACTGACGCTTTGAACTACCAAAAGAACGTAACAATGCCACTTCTTTTTTACGTTCATCCATCAGCAAATTGATACAGGCGATCAGCACCAAAAAACCAGATAAACTTACCAATACTGCCAAAACTGTAATGATTTTGACCAACACAGAAACCAAGTTTTTAATTTCATCAAAAATTAAAGTGACGTCAATAAATACCGTATTGGAAAATTGCTGAATCAGATTAACCATCTTGATTTTTTCACTCGGTGGCACATAAAAACTCCCTAAGTAGCTGCCTGCGTTTTCATCCAACGTCTTTGGAGTAAAAATAAAGAAAAAGTTTGGACTAAAGCTTTGCCATTCCACGGTACGCAAATTCACAACTTGCGCGTCCAAATTTCCCTCAGGCAAACTAAAGGTTAAACGATCACCAATTTTAATGCCCAATTCTTCAGCCAATTTGGCCTCTACAGATACCTGCCCAATTTGAGTTAATTGAGCATTTCCCGCAACAATAATATTATCTTGTGGATAATGATCTGCTTGGGTGAGATTTAACTCACGACGTAAAGAATTATTGGTTTTTACCAATTGGGCAGGAAAAGCTTGACCATTTTTTGCCAATAAGCGCCCTTTTACATTGGGATATAACGGTGTACTTTTCCATTGTTGCTGTGCTAATTGTTGCTTAAAGGCATCCAGTTCAAATGGTGGTAGACCATAAATAAACTGGTTAGGCGTTCCTTCAGGCAATTGTTGCTGCCAACGCTCTAATAAATCAGTTCTCAATACAGCAAGTACCGTGATCAGACTTAAACCCAATGCCAAAGCGGTAATTTGCAATGCGGTTTGCGAAGGGGTTCGGATATAGGCTGAGAGCCTATTTTTCATTGATTTTAAAGTCTTTAAAATCATCCAAACCACTGCATATAACAAAGCTGTTAACACAATGACTGCACCCATTACCAACGCAGTAAGTATCAGATTTTCGGTCAAGACCAAACTAAAAATAATCAAGCTGACTAAACCTGTAGCCATCATCCACAACATTGAACGTGCCGACTTTTCTTGTTGGCGTATCACCCGAATAGGCGGTGTATTTAACAGTTGCCACAAGCTCGGTAAAATAAATCCAATCAATACAATTGCACTGGTAAAAATTGCAATAGGCAAAGGACCAACCAGCATCTGCAACATTGAAAATTGCAACTCTAGGTTCGGAATCATCTGCAACATTAATTGCAACAACGAATAACCTAAAATCAGTCCTAAAATACTGCCAATGACAATGGCGATTAAAATAACAACGCTCAGCAACCCGAGATAGGTTTGAAAAATCTGCCGTTTCGTTGCCCCCATACAACGCATCAGTGCAATATGATCTTGGTTCTGCTGTACATAACGCTGACTGGTTAAAGCGATGGCTAAACCACATAAAAGAATCGTCAGAATATTGGCCAATTGTAAGAAAGTATCGAGGTTTTCAATTGGTTTAAGTAAGCGTGAATTACCCTCATCTGCATTACGTAGTCTTAAATTACTTTGTGCATCTAGTTCATTATCCGCATTTTGTTGATCTTGTATGGATTGATCTGTTTGTGAGTGTGTTGCTGGCTGATTTTCAGTCGATGTAGTGGCACTTGGTGCACTTAAAGCTGAATCTGCATCCGAATTTTGTGCAATCTTTGGATTCACATTTTGCTTTTCTTGCGCTTTAAAAGTCTTAAAAAATTGCTGATATGTTGCAATCGACTCCGCATCCCCTGCCATCAACAAACGATATTCAATCCGACTTCCAACTTGAATTGCACCCGTTTTTGCAACATCTGCTTGAGAGATAATCACGGTTGGCGAAAAGGCAGAAAAGCCTAATTCTTGATTTGAATCATGTTCAATGATGCCAGTAACTTTAAACTGACCATTGGCAATTTGAACGCTATCGCCTAGGTTTAATTTTAATAATTCTTGTGCGCGTTTGCTTAGCCAAACCCCGCCACTTTGTAAGGCTTGTTTTGGCGCAATCCTTAATTCACCACGTAAGGGAAATGCTGTGTCAATGGCTTTCACATTGACCATAACAAACTGATCCTGTGTAGAGGCCATTGAACCAAAAATGGTGACATGGGACTGTTTTAATTTTAAATCATCAGCCTGTTTGATCCATTGTTGGTCAATTGGATCTGTATCACTAAGTTGTAAATCTGCAGCTTGCATTTTGGCAGCTTGTAAGGTCACTGCTTGTTTGACTTGATCATTGCTAAACTTTAATGCAGTAGTCGCACTAATGGCTAAACTCAATGCAATAATCAGCAGATATATGCCTGAACTGGCAAAACTTTGCCTAAATAAGGGTTTAAACAAGGTCAACATTACACCACCTCATTCGATTGAGGAGTTTGCACATGTTCAATCAATTGACCATCTTTTAATTCATAATGACGTTGGCACTGTGCGGCCAATTGCGAATCGTGAGTGACAAGCACTAAAGTTGTACCGAGTTCTTTATTTAAATCAAATAAGAGTTGTTCAATTTCAAAGGCGGTATGTTCATCTAAATTGCCTGTAGGTTCGTCGGCAAAAATAATTTTGGGGTCAGAAATTAAAGCTCGTGCAATGGCAACCCGTTGTTGCTCCCCACCAGACAATACTTTCGGTGTTTGCTGGCTTTGTCGTTCTAAACCAACTTTGGCCAATAAACTTAAAGATTTTTGTTCTGCGTGTGCATAATTAAAATTCTTCTGTAAACGTAATGGTAACATCACATTTTCTAAGGCAGAAAGATGTGGGAGCAACTGGAAAGATTGAAATACAAAACCAATATATTGAAGTCGAATCAACGCACGTTGTTCTTCATTTAAATGCTCAATTGATTCACCACAAACACTGAGTTGACCTGCACTGGCTTGATCGAGAGTAGCAAGGATGCCTAATAAAGTTGATTTTCCGGAACCAGAACGTCCAGTAATCGCGACCTGTTCACCTGTATAAATATTAAGATTTAGATTTTCAAAAATTGTAAGCGTTTGATGAGGTAATTCTATCTTTTGTGTAAGTTGCTGTGCAGAAATTATCACTTGTGGCATGATGGGAGAAGTTGAATCATCCTGAACCTTAGACATCATAAAGTACCTTATATGCAAATCAAAAAATTGTTAAATTTGAAAATGATGAAAAATCTAATTCATTGTTTATTTTTTAGCATATTCTGTCTGTTGCCCGTTAGTAGTTTTGCAAAAACGATCATGATTTTAGGTGATAGCTTAAGTGCGGGTTATGGTATTAGCCCACAACAAGGCTGGGTTTTCTTGCTACAGCAACGCTTAAACCAACAATTTCCTAAACAACATAATGTGGTGAATGCCAGTGTAAGTGGTGAAACCACCAGTGGTGCGTTGGCGCGTTTTCCAAAACTATTACAAAGCCATAAACCTGATATCGTGGTGATTGAGTTGGGTGGCAATGATGGTTTACGCGGTCAACCGCCACAAATGATTCATAAAAATCTTGCGCAATTAATTCAACAAAGCCAGAACAGCCAAGCCACGGTCATTTTATTGGGTATGAAAATTCCACCGAATTATGGCGCAGCTTATAGTCAAGCTTTTGAGAAAAATTACCAAACCCTAAGCCAACAATACAAAGTTAAAATGCATCCGTTTTTTATGAATGGAATTGCAGGCAATAAAAGTTTGATGCAAAAAGACTTAATCCACCCCAATGCAACGGCACAGAAAATTCTGCTAGATAATATTTATCCTTTAATTCGAGGCGCGCTTTAATTTTTTCTCAAAGCCGAAATGATTGCAGCTGTTTATTTGACTAAATCGGATGTCGTGTTTTTAAGGACATCCGCAAAATTAAATAAACGCGCTAATAAATGGTAAATATAGTCCAAACTCGATTCTTGTTCGGTAAATAGAATCCGATGTAACATCGGTGCAATAACAATTTCAATAATCAGTTGATTTTCGATGCTTGTTTCATTCCTTTGCTGGGCACGTTGCTGGATAATGTCTAACTGTTGAATCAAAAAGTCATAACACTTACCAGAGGTCGGCGAATCATTTTCCGCCACAATATCGCTTAAGATTGTACGCCCAACGGGTGAGGCATATTCCTCAAAATATTGCTCCATCCATGCATATAAGTCTTGCTTAAAACTACCAAGATCCGCAGGTACACTGTCTGGATGTAAAATATTAAAGCCAACATCTGCAAGCAGTTGAGATAAATCTCCCCAACGTCGATAGATCGTAGAGGGGGTGACCCCTGCAAATTCAGCAATCATCGGAATCGTCAAATCTGCCACAGCAACATTTTGCTGTAATGTTTGCACTGCATTATGAACTGCAGCTTGTATTCGTGCACTGCGCCCACCGGGACGCAAACCTGTAATCACTTTCGTCATCAGCAAATCACTACAAATCTATAAATGAAAATCTATCAATGGGTTAATAATTAAAGAACAGCTTTAAGCAAAAATCATCTTAGCTAAACCTTTGTGTTTAATCCAAAATACGGTATAAAAGCTAATTAATAGCTTTTATGTACATATTGATTATGCGCAACTCTAATTTTAATCGTCAAGTGACTTCCTATAAATTAAGCCATAATGCTGCACTGTACACACATACTTTTACCCTGATGACCTTTTTGGCAGCCTCAAGCGCACCAACACCCTTATATCGTTTGTATCAACAACACTTCCATTTTTCTCCTGTTTTATTAACGCTTATCTTTGCCACCTATGCGTTTGCATTGCTATTAACCTTATTGGTGGCAGGATCATTGTCTGATTATATTGGACGTAAGCCAGTTATTTTTGTGGCATTGATTTTAGAAATTATGTCCATGGGCTTTTTCTTGTTTGCATCCAATATCGAAATGCTGTTTATCGCACGAGGTTTGCAAGGTATTGCCACGGCTTTAGCCGCATCTACGTTTGGAGCAGCTTTACTTGATCTAAGTAAAACACAGGGTTCTTTAATTAATAGTATTTCTCCAATGCTCGGCATGGCTGCGGGTATGCTGATGACCTGTATTGTTTTAGAGTTTTCAACTGTTCCGTTGACACTAATTTTTGAAATACTCATCTTTCTTTTTGTATCTACCAGCTTTATCGCAATTTTTAGCCCTGAAACAGCAACTAAACGTGTGGGTGCTTTGGCATCATTAAAACCGCAACTGACTGTTCCAGTACAAACCCGAAAAGCACTCTTGATCGTAAGTCCAATTAATATCTCGTTATGGATGGTCAGTGGGTTCTTCCTTTCGTTAATGCCTTCATTGCTGGCTCAAGCTTTCCATGTGCAATCGGCATGGCTGAATGGCATGATGTTTATTACTCTATCAGTTTCAGGGGCTGTTGGGATTTTAACACTGCGCAATGCGTCAACACTTAAAATTCTAATCACTGCTGCAATTACGATTGTCTTGGGCTCAAGTGTTATTTTGCTTGGCATTCATCTGGTGCAACCAATCTTATTGTTTATTGGTGCTGTGGTGACTGGGATTGGCTTTGGTACAGGTTTTATGGGTGCAATTCGTGCTGTAATGCCCTTAGCTTTACCTGAACAACGTGCAGGTTTAATGGCCGCATTTTTTGTTGAAAGCTATTTGGCCTTTAGTATACCTGCGATTATTGCTGGATACTTTGTCAATAAAGTTGGCTTAATTTTTACAGCAGATGTATATATTTGTATGATTATTTTGTTGGCCAGCTTGGCGTTTGTTTTTGCTTTTAAAAATAAACAGAACATCCACTAAAGTATGTTAAAAATCAAAGCAAAACAAAAGGCGCATTGAGCGCCTTTACTAACTATAAATATCAAATACTTACAACAAAAAGTTGCATTCTTGTTGCATTTTATTTTAAATCGGCTTGAACTTTAATTTCAATAATATTTAAAAGTAATCGTATTTTAACAATATCCACCCTTCATTGTACTGCCTGAATCACTCTTTAAAAACTTAAATTCTGTAGTAGCAAATATTGGGCTTACTACTATTTTCTTATATTTAAAATCCAACTATGGTGATTTTCCCAATGGTTGAATGATGCCTGTGTTGTGGAAATCACAATGCAGATATTGGGTATATTCAAAAATGGATACCCCCCTTTTTTTTAGATTTAACTACGAAATTTTCGTAGTTGATTTATTTCGGATACTCGAATTGTGAGTACCCGGTGTTGTGATTTCCACAACCCTTTTAGTGTAGTCATAAAACTGCGTGACTAGTTTTAAACTAGGGTCGAAGACTATAACCAACCATTTCGCTGCGTTTTTATCCAAAATAAAACAAGATATACTGAATTTGACCATTGGAGAGAATGGTCAATAATTAGAAATGATGTCCAACATTGCTCACTTAGGTGGGCTTTTTTTATTAAAACTCAATTTTATATACACGATACGCAAGTTTTATTGTTGTTTTGGCAAAATTTTTTTGTATTTTTAATAGTTTTTATTCCAAATTTCTTCTAAGAATAAAACCTTAATTAATGACCCTATTCTTCGCAGCATTCAAAGCTCCTCACTTGAAGTTTTTTGCACTCATATGAACAACCCATTAAAAAAAGCCTGTTACCAGACTTAATGTTAGATTATTTCTTAAAGAAAATATCTGTAACGACTTAACAGAATTCATCTGTAAAGGTTTAATAATCTTTAAGAAATTTTATCAATCTTAAAAATTTTACCACTTAATGTACTTTGAAAAAACATTTCAAAGCTAGGTCGTATATCTTCACCTTCAACTGTTATGTATTTTAAATTTGAAAAACATTGAGTATTAGCAAAATAATTATCTACTGTTGCTTGAATGAGATATTTAATTCCAAACTGATCTTTAACACTGATATTTTGTTTAAGCATTGCGATATCCTAATAAAATTATGGTAGAAATAATGGATCTACCTAAGTATCCAAAAACTATTGAGTTTTATTTAAATAACTCTATCATTTAATTTAAATAGTTGATTTATAGACGCATAGAAGGTACGTCCATCTAAATTTAAATCAACTTCGATTCCAGAGGAAAGCAGAACTCTTTTACCAACTTCAACTGTTTTAAAACCTTCACGTGTACTTTGTATTTTATTTAGAGGAATTAAAGACACAAGAATTTCTGTACCATTTTTAGATTTTGCAATTAAATCATTTATTTTTAACAATTTACATCCTAAATTTAATCTTATCGACATTCATAAAATTACTAATAATAATTTTAAGAGAAAATAAAAAGCACTAATTAGTGCTTTTATTTAGTACTGCTTATTGTTGCTTATACAGCAATAATATTTACAGCATTTGGTCCTTTTTGACCTTGTGCAATACTGAATTCAACAGGTTGACCTTCAGCAAGGGTTTTGAAACCTGAGCTAGCGATTTCGCTAAAATGAGCAAAAACATCTGGACCTGATTCTGGTTGGATAAAACCGAAACCTTTAGCTTCGTTAAACCACTTAACAGTACCTTTCACAATATTTGAATTAGACATAATAAATCCTATTTTTTTAAAAATTTTAGCCAATTAATTGACTATCTGTAACATCGAAATAATAAAGAATGGAGCTTAAAATCTGAAAAAAACGAAGGATTATGACTAATACTGCGGTACTTAGAGAAGATTTACCAAACATAATTTTTTCTAGTTAAGCTCATTATATACTGAAAATAAAAATAATCAAGTTTTCTTATATATATATTTATTTTTTTTATAAATAAGCTTTATTTAATATCTAAGTTATTGAAAATATAGAGAAATAAAATTAAAATTAAATTCTAAACTCTATTATTACTCACAAAATATATAAATTTTCAGAATTTATTATTATAATATAACCCTTATATACAGAGTAAAGGCATGAACAAAAAATATTTCAATAGTAAATTCTTTTTTTTAATTTTTATTTTAATTGTATCTTTTATGCTAACCGCTGTGATTCATGATGACCTAATTGATACTACATTAACTATAATTAATTGTTTTTTAATAATTAAAATTCTACATATCTTAGTAAAACAACTTTTAAAAACTATTTTTGAAATTTGTAACCCATAATCTTGAATTATTTCTTAGAAGTTAAATTAAACAAAGCTCTCACTCAGAGGGCCACGCCTCCCTCAATCTTTCTGCATCAGCTGCGTGTCCATCAGCTTTTTCTGCCACTGTTCGATATTCAGTAATGCAGTTTTCGAGTATGTCACTGTTGGCAATGGTGTACTCAACGATGGTTTCTTTGGAACTACTGGACAAGCGACTGCCTGCAATTTTGAGTTGCTTTGACAAGCTGTCAGCGCTGGACTGAGCAAGATCAGCATCAGACTTAATCTGTTTAATTTTAGCATTATAGTTTTGCTCCGCTTTTAACTGTTGTTCAAACCATTGTTTCTCTTTGAGTGCTGCTGAGGCTTTTGCTTGTTCCGCCAGTGCTTTTGCTTCCACAACTTCGGTTTTGTATTTTGCATTCAATAATGTGTATTCATTTTTAAAGTGACTTACACGCC